>NZ_JANSHP010000126.1:0-26788 GCF_047502605.1 Synechococcus sp. RC10A2 | reverse complement strand
ACTCGAAAGTAAACAGAAAGATCAACTGGTAGTAATCCGTACTGAACATATTATATTATATAGTCGACGGGGGGCGGCGACGGTTCAAGGGAGCTGGAAGAAGGCGGAGACATGGCTGGGGCCACCTGGGAAGCTAGCAGAAGATCTCGGCAGAGAGAGTCCAGTCCTCATTTTGTCTGGATGCTTCGAGATTGGAGCCGGTGCTCCAGCGGCCAGGTGGAAACAGGGGGAACCCGGCCATAGCCCAGTTCTTCTGGAGCTTAGCCCAAGGCCGCCGCCAGGATCTGATAGGCCAGCTTGGCGACGGTGAAGGCGCTGCGGCGATCGGTTTCCCGTTCCCCGGTGACCGCCAGCTCCACCACATCGGCGCCGATGATTTGCCGCTGCTGCCCCAGTGCCCGGATCAGTTCCACCGTCTCCCACCAGCCCAGTCCACCCGGTTCGGGGGTGCCGGTGGCCGGCACAACAGCAGGATCCAGCCCGTCCACATCCACCGTCAGGTACACCTGGGATCCCAGCGTGGCGATCACCTCGGGGATCCACTCCTGGGCGGGCTTGTGGTGCAGGCTGTGGGCGAAGAAGGTGTGCAAGCGGTGCTTGCGAATGGCCTGGCGGTCTTCGGCGCAGATGGAGCGGATCCCCACCTGGGTGAGGCGACCGCCCACTTGCTCCACCACACGGGCCATGGCGGAAGCGTGGGAATAGCGGGATCCCTCGTAGCTGTCTCTCAGGTCGCAGTGGGCATCGATCTGCAGCACGTGCAGCTCTGGGTAGTGGGGCAGGTGGGCGGCAACCAAGGGGCCAGTGATGGAGTGCTCCCCGCCGATGGAGAGCAAAAACCGCCCCGGCCTCACCCACTCGGCGGCGCGGCGCTGGATTGCGGCCATGGCCAGCTCATGAGTGTCCAGCCCCTCGAACTCCACTGGCGGCGCCGTCCAGTAGCGGGAGATCTCTGCGGCAAAGTTGGGGTGGAAAGCCGGCTGGCAGTCTCTCACCTCGTCGTAGATCTCCACGTACGCCGAAGCCTCCAGGAGTGCTTGGGGGCCTTTGGCGGTGCCTTTGCCGTAGGAGGTGGTGGCCTCGTAGGGGATGGGCAACAGAATGGCTTGGGCCATCTCCGGATCCGGCTCAGGCAGGCCCAGGAAGGGGAAAGGAGAGCGGTACATGGCAAGAGCACAAGAAGGGATCCCTATTTTATTGAAAGATCTTGCGATAGTCCGAAAGGATTGGGATGGATCCCTTGTAGGATGGCAGCAAACCCTCTAGACTGAGCAAAGGTTTCCACAGCCGATTTGCTTGCACTCCTCCTGTGTCCCGTTTCCACAAGCTGACAAGCCTATGACCACAGCCTCTCAAGCTGCCCTTTTCGACGCCCTTGCCCGGCGCCGTGCCCTCAAGATCATCAGCGGCCTACAAAACTTCGACCTGCAGTCGGTGCTGAAAGTCACCCGCGCCGCCCAGGAGGGAGGAGCCACTTGGGTGGATATCGCCGCCAGTCCCGAATTGGTGCAGCAGGTGCGAGCCCAGATCGAGCTGCCCATCTGCGTGTCGGCGGTGGACCCGCAGCAATTGGCTGCTGCCGTGCAGGCGGGGGCCGACATGGCCGAGATCGGCAATTACGACAGCTTCTACCCTTCGGGCCGCATCTTCTCCGCTGCGGAAGTTCTAGATCTCACTCGCCAAACCCGCTCCCTGCTGCCGCGCACTCTCCTGTCGGTTACCGTTCCCCATACGCTGCCTTTGGATCAGCAGGCGGAATTGGCAGAGAAACTGGAGGATCTGGGGGCCGATCTCATCCAAACCGAGGGCGGCACCAGCGCTGAGCCCCGTCACGGCGGATCCCTGGGCCTAATCGAGAAGGCTGCCCCCACCCTGGCTGCCGCCTATGAGATTAGCCGGGTGGTCTCGCTGCCGGTCATCTGCGCCTCTGGCCTCTCAGCGGTGACGGTGCCCTTGGCCATCGCTGCCGGTGCTTCAGGAGTGGGGGTGGGCAGAGCTGTCAGTCGCCTCCAGGATGAAGTGGCCATGGTGGCCCAGGTGCGGGCGCTGAGGGAAGCTTTGTCTGAATCACGGGTGTCGGCGCTTGTTTGACATTGGATGGGAGAGTCCTTTTCCCGGTGGGGTGGCAGGGCGCGGTGTGGCTCTGGCCGAAGCGCAGTTGGAGGTGGGTACCTCCACCACCTTGCCGCCGCAGGCGGCACCGCTGGTGTTGCCTCCCCCGCCGGTGGGAGTTCGACAAATTAGAGAGGATACCGATCCTGAGCAAACCGCCGATATGCCCCTTTCCCTTCTGGCCGAACAGGTGCTGGAGGCGGTGTGCGAAGCGCAAATCGATGCTCAACGGGCCCTGGCCCTCATGCCCGACCTGAGCGAATCCCACATCCGTGCTGCCTGTCCCAAGCGGCTGATCCCCAAAAGCTGAAGGAAAACAAAGGCTGCCCCAGACCTTGGGTTGACAAGTATCCGAAAAACAAGCTAGAGTAAGCGCGCTCCAGAGGAAGGGTGCTCTAACGGCCGGATGTGGGCGCAATTTGCCCAGGGGATCCCCCGTGCGGATTCGCTCCCCACACCAATCTATCCAACTGGGCATCGCCAGGGTGCATCCTATGTGATGCAGGGTTTTACGGTTACCGACAACATTGTTTCACTAATTTGAAATTCTCTGCTTCATCGTGCAGATAAGTTCACAGGCAGCCTGTGAGTTTTGTGCAGGTTTGCACTTGGCATTGGTGATTTGAGGAGAAACCGTGCCCAGAAAAGCCACCAGCACAAAAACCAAAACAACCAGGACAACCTCAAAAGAAGGAGCTGGGCCCGACCCGCAGGTGGCGATTGCCGCAGAAATCCAGCGTCTTTCGGATACTTATGGCATTTCTAAGGAGCTCCTAGAGAATTTTGCCCGGTTTGTAGTCAGGCAGCTACAGCCACCGCCCCGGCTGTCTGTCAAAGAGCTGCAGAAAGCCATTTACAACCACTTTGGCGTTAAAAACGCAGCCGAGCTGAGAAAATCAGCCAGCTTCAGACTGGCAACCAGTGGTATGGGCAAGCTGAACTTATCCAACATAGATGATTTGGAGCGCATTTATCGTCAGCACATCGGGATCCTTCCCAACGAAGAGGGAGAAGAGGGGTATGGCTGCATCAATGGGATCAACATCTTCAAGTACGACTTGCCTTGGCGGGTTTTTGGGCTTGACCCTGATCGAGCTACCGATGAAGACATCAAAGCTGCTTTTTATCGCCTGAGCAAGATTTACCATCCCGATTCTCCGACGGGAGATGACAAAATTTTCCAGCGATTGACTCTTTTCTACAAAAGCCTTACGGAGAAGTTTGAGCAATGGCTATAGTCTATGTTTCCTCAAACAAGCTCGCCAACTTCTTGGGTATCAGCCTTGAGGAACTCAGAGAGATTGAAGCTCACTTTGACAGTATCCCCGATGATGCATGGAAACTGGTGGAAGGTAAAGACTATCGTGTTATCAACAAAAGTTCTGGGCTAAGGGAATACACGCGGTCCGGCGCTTATGCCATTTTATCCTTTTTAAGGTCTCGATCAGAGCAAGGTTGCAAATCCTCTACAGGTACAAGCATTAGGAATTGGTTCAAGGAAGAGCATCGCAAGAAGCAGAAAGCTCTGGTAGATTACAGGATCCTTCAAAACAGCTCCTCTCTGGTCAAAAGACAAGATCAGTTTTGGCTATCTCGTCGAGATGTTGTGATGATCTTTAGAACTCGAACTGACTACCTTAAGAAGGCGCTTGAGCTTGCATCGAAGCAAAGTAAGTTAATCAAAGACGTTCATTACACACGTTTTGGTAATGATGACACTGTTTACCTCTCTTTGCGAGGTATCTATGAGCTTGCCAAGGTTATGGGAGAGGTTCTCAAGCAAAACCACAGAAAAGACTGGTGTCAATATGTTAGCGAACGCATTGAACCTCAAATTCAGGTAATCGTCAAGAAAATCCAGGATCGACAAAGAGAGATAGAAAGGGCAAAAGATCTTGCAAGAAAAAGGGATAAAAATCTTTGTAGAGTTACTCGAAAAGCAGCCAGTAGCCTAACGGTTCATCATCTCTACTCTGAAGCGCACTATCCAAAGCTTGCAGCGAATCTCTCCAACCTGATTACCATAGCCGACGAAGTGCATTGCCACTTTCATCAGTGGATGGGAGGTTTCAGCAAGCCATGTACAATTGATGACTTCATTAAGTATGTTCTGGAATACTACCCTGAGAACAGACATCTGATCATCTGGTTGGAGCAGCAGAAGGCCAGCCTTGGCTCGCAGGTGCCTATGGGAAAGGAGAGAGAACATGTGCTCTACCTTCCTCTCCAGCGTGTAACTTGAAATAACCCATTCGATTGTTTTCAGGTCATTCCAAGCACCTTAGCCAGGTGTACCTGATTGATTTCTTTTTCGGGGCTGCCCTTTGGATGTCCGGCTTCCCTTTCTGTTAGCAATCTGAACCTCTCCCTACTAGTAATAGAGGCCACGGCGCAACAGGGGATCCCTAGATCAAGCCCTGATCCAAGATCGCGCGGGAATGGGCAATAGCTGCTCTCAAGTTGGCCCGCTGGGTGTAGCGCATCGTCATGGCGGCAGTCGTATGGCCCAGCAGGTGTTGGATGTGTTCGGGGGCAACGCCGCGATCCAGCAGCAAGGTGGCAAAGCTGTGGCGAAACTGGTGGGGGGTTTGGTGGCCCGGCTCGGGCTCGGTAAGCTTGAGCACAATATGACGTAGGCCATCGTAGGTGAGGGGACGGCCCCGGTAGGCCGGGCAGCGGGATTGGGAGACAAACAAGGGATCCGTCGGCGCGCACGGGCCCCGTTCTCGGCTCAGATATTGTTGCAGCAGCTCGGAGAGGGGATCCCCGACCGCCACAGCGCGGGGTTTGCTGCCCTTGCCACAGCGCACCTCCAACAGGGATCCCTCAGGGCTGATCTGAAAATCCTGCACCGTCAAGTCCAACAGCTCCTGTGCCCGCAGCCCGCACTCCAGCAGCAGGCGGATCAAGGCCGCATAGCGCAGAGAATGGCTCTGGGCCCGCTGCAGAACCCGCTGCAACAACAGCCGATCCAGGTCGCGAGGCAGACGGGCGGGCAGGCGGGCAGGCCGAATCGCCTGGGTGGGCAAGGGATCTGGAAAGTAGCCCCGTTGGCTGGCCCACTCAAAAAACTGCTGCAGCGCCAGCCGCTTGAGGTTGTAGGTGGCGGGAGAGGCGGGCGGATGAACCCACTGGCCGGAGCGGTTGCGAAATGGACGCCCCTTCAAGCTGTTTAAAAAAGACTGAACGTGGGACGGCTGCACCTGAGGCAGCGGCACCGGGCAAGTTTTGGCAAACTGTTCCAGGGCAATGCGGTAGGTGCGGCGGCTGGCCGGGGCCAGATCCCGCTGCCGCTCCTGCAAAAATTGCCCCACCAACTGGCTCAGGCTGGGCACGGGGCAGCTCGCCTGACGCTGGAGATGGGCCTGTTGAACCAAGCCGGGCCGGGGATCCCTCATCGGCACGACCAGCAACCCTCCACTCACCTTTAACTTTAGCCTCAACTTTTGGCCAGCGCCGTTCAAAGACGCTCTCTGGCAATCTCCGAAGGGATTGCTACTGGCCAGTCAGCAGGTGTTGGGCGATGAAATCCGTGTACACCTCGCCCCGCAAAAAAGCCTCGTGGCGCAGGATCTGCTGGTGGAAAGGGATCGTGGTGGGCACCCCGGTGATGGCGCATTCCCCCAGCGCCCGCTGCATGCGGCGGATGGCGGCTGCCCGGTTGGGCCCCCAGACGATCAGCTTGCCCAACAGCGAATCGTAATAGGGGGGAATGGTGTAGTCGGTGTAGATGTGGGAGTCCATGCGCACCCCCGGCCCTCCAGGAGGCAAATAGGCGCTGATGGTGCCAGCGCAAGGGCGAAACTGCTGCTTGGGATCCTCGGCGTTGATGCGGCATTCGATGGCATGGCCCCGCAGTTCCACATCCTTCTGGCGAAAGGTCAGGGGTTGACCTTGAGCGATGCGAATTTGCTCGGCAATCAAATCCAGCCCCGTCACCATCTCGGTAACCGGGTGCTCCACCTGGATGCGGGTGTTCATCTCGATGAAGTAGAACTGGCCGTTTTTATCCAGCAGAAACTCCACCGTGCCCGCCCCCACGTAGTTCACCGCTTTGGCTGCCTTCACCGCCGCTGCCCCCATGCGGGCGCGCAAGCTCGTGGTCAGAGCCGGGCTGGGGGCCTCTTCCAGCAGCTTTTGGTGGCGCCGCTGAATCGAGCAATCCCGCTCGTAGAGGTGCACCACATTGCCGTGGCTGTCGGCCAAAATCTGAAACTCCACATGGCGGGGGCGCTCGATGTATTTCTCCAGATAGATGCCCCCATCGCCAAAGGCCGCCTGGGCTTCCCCCTGGGCGGTGCGCATCATCTTCAGCAATTCTTGGGCATCTCTGGCCACCCGCATGCCCCGCCCCCCGCCGCCGGCGGTGGCTTTGATGATCACGGGATAGCCGATTTTCTCCGCCAGCCTCACCGCTTCCTCGTCAGAGGTGATCAGCCCGCGGCTGCCGGGCACGGTCGGCACGCCCACCGCCTGCATGGTCTCGCGGGCCGTGGCTTTGTCGGCCATTTTGCGCATCGCCTCTGGCGAGGGGCCGATGAAGATCAAGTTGTGGTCGGCACACATCTCGGCAAATTTGGCATTTTCCGCCAAGAACCCATAACCCGGATGAATGGCAGTGGCCCCGCGGGTGAGGGCTGCCGAGATGATGTTGGGGATGTTGAGATAACTTTTGGCCACTGGGGCTTCCCCCACACAGACTGCTTCGTCCGCCAGTTGGACATGTAGAGAGTTCTGATCCGCAGTGGAGTAGACAGCCACGGTGCGGATCCCCATTTCCTGACAGGTGCGGATGATGCGCAGGGCGATCTCGCCTCGGTTGGCAATCAGGATCTTGGTAATGGGCGGCATGGAGAGCGTTCCAAGTCAGAAGAACCCTGGCCGCTTAAGCCGGCGGCCCGTGCAAGGTAGGGTACGTAGGTGCTGATCCTACTATGGCAAGCAGACGGAAGGATCCAGATGGGGATCCCGTATCCGATCAATCCAGTTGACACCCTAGCTGAGGCTGCAGGGATCCAGCAGAATCCCGGTGGGTCAAACTCTACATCTCCGGATACCCATCCGGACGGGATCCGAGGATTTTCAGGTAGAGGTTGATCTTGGCGCCAGCACTTGCATGGGGCGAAACTCTGGATCAGCAATAACTCTCAGCTCCCCTCAGCCTGTACAGACCTGTTCAAAACCCAGGCTTCTCCGGGAAGCTCTCCCAGCCCGATTCTGACGGCAATGGATCCCTCCATCTCTCTCTAGTTGTCGGAGCGAGGCCATGGCCCCAGCCACTCTCCGCCGCGAAAGCGCCAGCGGGGAAACAAAATCCGCATCACCACCCAGAGGTAAAGGCAAACCCAGACTACAACGGAATCGCTTCCCTTCCCGTTGGCCAATCTACAAGTACTGGTGGCAGGTCTGAGACCTGTAGGCAGGTGGCACCCACACCATCGCTACCCCTGCCCACAGCACTTCGTAGGTAATCAATTTGCCGCAACTGGTAGGACGCCCAACTACTAGCGCGACGCCGCTCCCTTCTGGAGCGTGGCTGCCGGTTACTCCCTCGGCTCGCGCCAGCGAGCTGTAGGCCTTTCTTGGTCGCCGGCTCTGGAGTTGGAGCCGGCTTGCAGACTGCGGTCAGCGCTTGCTGCCCAGTAGCAGCCTACCCGTTCCACAGTGGCGGGCAGCGCTCCTCCCCACCACTGGCGACGGCAAGCTGCAGGCCTCTAAATCAGGGAGCTGCCGCGCTGCAAGGAGTTGAGCATCCCCCGCCGGCAACCATCCTACCTCGCCAAAACCTTCCCCCTGACTGATGAGTCGGCTCTCACAGGCCAACGATCTGGGTATTTTCAAAGGAGGAGAGAATCCTGTCCAAATCCTGAGCTTGCAGGGAGTAGGTGGCAGTAGCGTCGTTGCCAAACTGGATCTCGTCTCCGTCCTCAAGATCGCGAAACTCCACCCGCTCCCCCCGGATGTAAAGGCCGTTGGTGCTGGGCGTGCCATGGATGTCTCCATCGATGATTTGGTAAGTAAACCCATCGGGAGAGGAGGGAGATTCGGTCTTCACTAAAATGGCGTGGTGGCGGGAGACGTATTGGGAGTCGATGCGGATGCTGTTGCTCGGATCCCGCCCCAAGGAATAGAGCTCGGCTGTCAGCCAGTAGGCCTTTGGCCCGTGGCGATCCTTGACGATCAACACGTGGTTAAGGGTAGGTCGGCGAGGGGGCGTGGTCATAGCGGACACCCACTGGCACAACACGCGAATAGGATAGTCAAAACATAGCATGGGATCCGAGGCGTGAACCCTGGCCGGTTTGTCTGCCAGAGCCCTTGCCCTGCTGGCGAGTGAGACGACGTTCCTTGACGCTGCCAGAGAGGTGTCAAGAGAGGCCAGGTATGCCCCTGTTCAAGACCGAGTCCCAGGGGATCCCATCTCGTGGCTGTTTTTAACTCCGCAAAATCTCCCTGCCCCCTGAGTTGGCAATCGATGCTTTGAGGAAAGGTCTGAGAAAGGAAAGGAGCAGAAGGCCGAGTAGATTTTTGTAACAATTCCTCTCATAATAAGATTTGATGATGCAAATGCCTCCCAGACCATGAATGGCTCGCAACCGGATCCCGTCAACCAGCCCAAGCCCTCTAGGGTACCGAAGCTGATCGAGTTGCCGGAAGATGAAACCGATGCACAGGTTGGCGATCCCCTGCGCATGCAGCGCTATGAATGTCGCTCTTGTGGCTATGTTTACGAGCCGGCCAAGGGGGATCAGCTCAATCGGATCCCGGCAGGTGTGCCCTTTGAGGAGCTGCCCGCCGACTGGAGATGTCCGGTGTGCCGCGCCGGCAAGCGCCTGTTTCAAGCGGTGGGCGCCAAGGGCAAGCCTTCCGGTTTTCAAGAGAACTTGCGCTATGGCCTGGGGGTCAATGTGATGACCCCTGCCCAGAAAAACCTGCTCATCTTCTTGGGGTTGGCGCTGGGATTTTTGTTTTTGATGAGTTTCTATTTCGTCGAGTGATGGCCAAAATGCTTAAGCTCTGGAGACTGGTGCTGCTAGCTGCCTTCTCTCTCTTGCTGATGGCGGCGCGGATGCCGGACATGAAGGTGGTGCCCTGGCAACAAGTCGAGGTGCCCACCCAGAACATTCTGCTGGACATTGCTTTCACCGGCACCAACCCTTCTCATGGCTGGCTGGTGGGCGATAAAGCGACGCTGTTGGAGTCTCAGGATGGCGGCCTCCACTGGCAGGTGCGCAAGCTGACGGCACTGGAGCCGGAAGCCTATCTGAGCTCGATTAGCTTTGCCGGAGCAGAAGGCTGGGTGGTGGGGCAGCCGAGGATCCTCCTCCACACGCTCAACGAGGGATCCGACTGGACATCCATTCGTCTCAGCAAGCAACTGCCGGGGGAGCCGATCCTAATCCAAGCCCTGGGTCCTGGAGCGGCTGAGATGGTAACCAATGTGGGGGCCATCTACCGCACGGAAGATGGAGGACAGACCTGGCATGCCCAGGTGGAAGAGCCGATTGGGGCGATTAAAAACATTGCCCGCGGCCCAGGAGGAGAGTATCTGGCCGTGTCGTCGCGGGGCAGCTTCTACTTTCTCTACACTCCAGAAAGCCGATCCTGGAAGCCGTATCCGCGGGAAAGCTCTCGCCGCATTCAGAACATGGGCTTTGGCCCCAACGGCAGCGCCTGGAAATTGAACCAAGGCGCGGAGATCGCCTTCACGAGTGACTTCACCTCCGGCGAGTGGTCCAAGCCGTTGCGACCCGGGCGTGCCCTCAGCTTTGGCTATCTAAATGCGGCCTACCAGAACGACCACGACCTCTGGGTGGTGGGCGGCGGCGGCACTCTGATCCACAGCCCCGATGGCGGCAAAACCTGGGAGGAGGCCAAGAAATTGAGCAACATTCCCGCCAATTTCTACAGCATCGAGTTCTTTGGCCCCGACCGAGGATTTATCTTGGGGCAGCGGGGCACGCTTTTGCGCTACGTTGGCTACAGCAATTCCCCGTCCTAGTCCTAGGGTGAATGGAGACAGGAGGGATCCCACCTCACCACCACGGCTGCTGGTGGCGGCCAGCGGGACGGGGGGGCATATCTTTCCGGCGCTGGCCGTTGTCGAGCAGTTGCCCACCTGGCAGATTGAGTGGCTGGGGGTGCCGCAGCGGCTGGAGGCGAAGCTGGTGCCGGACCGCTACCCGCTGCACCGAGTGGCCATGTCCGGCTGGCAGGGATCCCCCTGGCAGAAGCTGGGATCCCTGGTTCAGTTGGCGCGGGCAACGCTGCAGGTGCGGCAGATCCTGGCTTCAGGCCAGTTTGACGTGGTGTTGACCACCGGCGGCTACATCGCCGCCCCGACCATCTTGGCAGCTCGCTCGCTGGGGGTGCCGGTGTTGCTGCACGAGTCCAACTGCCTTCCGGGCAAGGTGACCCGCTGGCTGGGAAGATTTTGCCGGCTGGTGGCCCTGGGCATGGCGGAAACGGCAGAGCATTTGCCAGGGGCAGTTACCCGGGTGGTAGGCACGCCAGTGCGGGCGGAGTTCTATCAGCCCCAGCCCTTGCCCGCGGATCTGCCGATTCCAGAGGGGGATCCTTTGATTGTGGTGATGGGGGGGAGCCAGGGGGCGCGGGGCCTGAACCGCCTGGTGGCCGCCTGTGCCCCCGCCTGGTTGGAGGCAGGGGCGTGGATTGTGCATTTGACCGGCGGCAGTGAGGTCGGGATCCCTTCCCACCCCCGCTACCGCGCTTTTCCTTTCCGCGCCGATGTGGCCGCCTTGCTGCAGCGGGCAACTTTTGCCATCAGCCGGGCTGGCGCTCTCAGCTTGGCGGAGTTGTGGGCCACCGCCACCCCGGCCATTTTGATCCCCTACCCCTTTGCCGCCGAAGACCATCAGTATCACAACGCCCTGGCTTTTGTGGAGCGAGGTGGGGGAGTGGTCCTGCGAGAGTCTGAAGAGAATTTGGACTCGCTGCGGCAAACGGCGCTAAGCTGGCTGGATCAGCCCCAGGTGGTTGCCCAAATGGCCGCTAACTTGAAGGCGACAGCTCTCCCCCCTGCCAGCAAGGCAGTTGCCGGCCTGCTCCAGGAGATCTGCCGAGATTCCGCCCGTTAACTTCCCCAGGAGGCCAGCCGTGGTACAGCCGAGATTGGATCGGGATCCTCTTGCCCGCCGCCTGCCTGAGCCTGCCGCAGCCATGGAGACTTCAGCCTGGCTGGAACCTCGTCCTGGTGAGGCGAGCCCCAACGCCGTCGTGCTGGAATCACTGTTGGCGCGCCTGGAACAGTGCTTTGGCATCCCCCAACGTCCTCGCAGCCCTGATGGTCTGCCCCTCTATCCCGACCTCTTGGACGAATTGGTGGGCACGATCCTCTCCCAGAACACCACCGACCACAATAGCAGCCGCGCCTTTCGCGCCCTCAAAGCCGCTTTCCCCTCCTGGGAAGCTGTCTTAGCTGCTGATCCAACCAAGCTGGCCCAGGTGATCCGTCCCGGGGGCCTGGCCCAACTCAAAGCAGCCCGCATTCAGGAGATTCTGGCTGCCATTGTCAAGCGACAGGGATCCCTGAGCCTGGACTTTTTGCGGGATCTGGACGACGCGGACGCTCTGGCCTATCTCCTTTCCCTGAAGGGGGTAGGACTGAAGACAGCCGCCTGCGTGCTGTTGTTTGGCCTGGGCCGGGATCTCTGCCCGGTGGATACCCATGTGCATCGGGTGGCCAACCGTCTTGGCTTGGTGCGGGCCAGACACCCCGACGACACCTTTGCCCAACTGTCGCCGCGGATCCCGGCGGGCAAGGCCTATTCCCTGCACGTCAACTTGATCCGGCTGGGCAAACGCATCTGTAAGGCGCGCATGCCCGAATGTGGCCGCTGCCCTCTGCGACACGAATGCCCCTCCGCCCTGCTGCGGCAGCGCTGATCCCTAGTCTGCCGGCGCAGGGGAAGAGGGAGTGGGCTGGGCAGGGATCCCGTTTTCGACCCCACCTGGGGCAGGAACTTCCGGCTCGAGGACTTGCCGCACAGATTCGATCTCTTGGGAGAGCAACACCCGCTCCCGATCCAAGAGGCCAACCACATGCTCCGGATCCTCCCGCGAGACCACCGGCAACTGGCGCAAATCGTATTCGTACAGCGGCTCGGCGGCCACCGCCACGGCTTCGTCGGGGAAAGTGGTGAGCACAGGCGACTGGCTGACCTGCTCCACCGTCAGCTCGGCCAGTTCCCCGGCCTGCTTGTGGGCCAGGGCCCGCTCCAGGTCTTCCAGGGTGAGAATGCCCCGCAGCCGCTCTTGCCCGTCCACCACCAAAGCGCTGTGGCACTTTTGCTGCAGCAAGCGCTCCAGCGCCTCCCGCAGGGGCGTATCCTGGGGTAGCAGCAGAGAAGGGGGCACCATCACCTCTTGCACCGTCAGGCCCTTCGGCTCCTGCCTGCGACGGGCGGAGGGGTAGATGGCCGGCGGGTGCAACTGCTCCGTCAGCCAGATACTCAGGCCCACCGCCGCCATCACCGGCAAGGCGATGTGGTAGTCCCGCGTCATCTCAAACAGCAGCAGAATGGCCGTCAGGGGAGCCCGCACGCTGGCCGCCAATACCGCCCCCATACCCACCATGGCGTAGGCGGCAGGGGGAGAGAGGGCAATAGCAGGCAAAGCCTTTCCCACCACCTGGCCGTAGCCTGCCCCCAGCACCGCTCCCAAGAACAAAGCCGGGGCAAAGGTTCCCCCGACAAAGCCGCTGCCCACGCTCACCGCGCTGAGGAATACCTTGCCCAGCAACAGCAAGCTAAGCTGGCCGAGGGAAAAGGGCACCCCCTGCAAGATCGACTCAATGGTCTCGTAGCCCACCCCCAGGGCCAACGGGATCCCCAGGCCGACACAGCCCAGGATCCCACCGCCCAGAATCGGCTTGCTCCAGGCTGGCCAGGCCGCCAGGGGGCCACTGCCGAACAGGTGCTTGACCCATTCCAGTGCATAGCCGAAGGCGATGGAGACCAAGCTGGCCAAAAGGCCCAAACCCAAATAGAGGGGCACCTCCAGCAGACTGTGCAGCTCGTAGGCGGGCAAGACAAAAGCCGGCTGCGTAATGGTCGGCAGCAAAAAGGCCGGCTGCGCCCCCAGCCCCACCTGGGCAATCAGGGCCGACACCACCGCTGCCAACACCACCACACTGACGGCAGAAGTGGTGAACGTGCGGGCCAAAGCCAGCTCCAGCGCCAAAAACACCCCGGCAATCGGCGCGTTAAACCCCGCCGCCAGCCCCGCCGCCGCCCCGGCGGCCATCAACAGTTGCACCCGCTCCCGCGCAAGGCGCAGGTTTTGCCCCAGCAGGCATCCCAGTAGGGCCCCGCTTTCCACGCTGGGGGCCTCCGGCCCAAGCGCAGCTCCCGCCCCCAACGAGACGGCGGCAGCCACCAGCTTAAGTGGGATCCATTCTGGGCGAGGGGCGAGAGGCCGGTTGGCACTCACCAAACTGGAGAGGCTGAGGTTGGGGAAAGGCAGAACCACCCCCAGGGTGCCGATCAACAGACCCCCCAGCAGCGGCGCCAAAATGGTTGCCCAGGATCCCAGCAGCAACAGGCCGTGTTGTTGCACAGCCCTGACAATGCTGTCGACGAGAGTATCCTGCAAAAGATAGCGACACCAGCCGATGAGATAGCGAAACCCGATCACCAACAAACCTGTGCCCAGCCCCGCCGCTGCCGCCAGCAGCAGCAGCAGATTCTCAGAGGAAAGACGCAGGCGGGGATCGGCAACGCTAGCGCTATTCATACCTGCTCAAGGGCCGGAGGAGGGTAGGGTCAGGATCTCCACGCCGGTTTCGGTAACGGCAACCGTATGTTCAAACTGGGCGGAGAGCTTGCCGTCTGCCGTCACAGCAGTCCACCCGTCTGCAAGCACCTTCACCTCCCACGTGCCTTCGTTGATCATCGGCTCGATGGTAAACACCATGCCGGGGCGGAGTTTTTCCCCCTTCCCCCGTTCGCCGTAGTGGGGGATCTGGGGCGCCGTGTGGAACTGCCGTCCTACCCCGTGGCCGACAAAGTCCCGCACCACGCTGTAGCCCTGGGACTCGGCGTACTCTTGAATAGCAGCCCCAATATCCCCAACTCTGCCGCCTGGCCTCACGGCGGCAATGCCCCGCCGCAGGCACTCTTCCGCCACCTCCACCAGACGCCGCGCCCGCTCGGAAGGCTGCCCGACAAAGAACGTTTTGGAAGTGTCGCCGTGGTAGCCATCCAAAACGGGGGTGACATCGATATTGATAATGTCCCCTTCCCGCAGGACCTGCTTGGGGCTGGGAATGCCGTGGCAGACAACGTGGTTGACGCTGGTGCAGATGGACCTGGGAAAGCCGTGGTAGCCCAGAGGGGCGCTCCTGGCCCCGTGGGCCCGCGTCCAGCGCTCCGCCTCGTCGTTAAGCTCTTGGGTGGTGACCCCCGGCTGCACCATCGGCTCCAGGTGCTTGAGCAGATCCGCAGCCAGGCGGCAGGCCCGTCGCATCTTCTCCAGCTCCCGCGACGAGAGCAACACAATCGGCTGAGGAGCTTGGGTAAGCTGGCTCATGCCCGTCTGCAAGGCGGATCCCAACTGTTCCCCCCATCGCTGAGAGCGGCGGCTGAGATCGGTTAATAGCGATCGCATATCTTCCATCGTCAAACCCTTCTGTTCTCTGAAGTTGGATCCATCTCCGAAGTCTGAGGCGGCAGGGATCCCGGCCTAGCTCAGCTTTGGGTTGGGCCTTTTGAGCCGCCCTACATCCCTTCACAGGAGACCCGGCCCCTTCTCCGCCGCCGGCGGATCCACTCCACCAGCCACAGCCCCAGAAAGTAGCTAACGAGGGCGCCCCAAAACCCGACAAACGCACAGCCCACCAAGAGTGTGGCCGACACCTCCAGGCCCCACTGCATCCAGTTCTGAGCTACCACCAGTTCCGAAGTGGCAAAGGCTGTTCGGGATCCCAGCAGCCATTCCCCCACCCGGTAGTTAAAGGCATAGATCGGCACATAGGTGAGGGGGTTGCTCACCCAAGTTCCTGCCGCCGCCACCAGCTTGTTGCCCCGCAAAGGAACGGCCAACAGCAGGGCCACCAGGGTTTGAAAGCCGAAGATGGGAAAACAACCCGCAAAAACTCCCGCCGCCAGGCCGCGGGCAATTTCTTTGGGGGAGGATTGCATTCGCAACAGGCGCAGATACAGGTACCGCAGCCAGCGCCTCCAGCCCAGATCCCGGCGGGGCCAAGTCAGCGCAGGTTGAGACTCAAGATAAGGCCCAGCGGATCCCGGCGAACCTGCGAACCAAGAAAATGGTCTCAGCCATGAGAGGGGGCTCATGATGGGGAGCGTAGAAACTGAGAAAAGGTGTTAAGCCCTGTAAATCCATTGTATCTTTCCTGCTGCCGAAGACAAAGGGCTATCGGCAGATCCGCGCCGAGGAATCGCCTCAGGGAGTGGCTAGCTGAGCTTGTCCACCAAGGCCAGCACGAAGTTGAGGCTCAAGTAGGAAACCAGCGCCAGTAAGAACAGAAACAGCGCAATGCTCAGCGCAGCTCGCAGAGATCCCGCCTGGACTTTGGGGGCGGGCCTTTCAGGCGGAGTTTTCATCCTCAAGTCCCAGAAAAGATCCTAGAAGACTCCAATTCTAGGATCTCATCCTGGAGAGACGGGAGCGGGAAGATTGCCAAAAAGTTGCTCAGTACCCCAAGTGTAGAGTTTGGCCCCCGACCCGCTAACGGGGTTACCAGAAAGCGCCTTATATCCCCTGCCCAAAGATAGGGGCTTTACGGCGCTTTCCGGGAAATTTACTCCTGCCCAGCACCGGATTAACCTACAGGTCACCAGCGCTCCTCCTCACCTGGAAATCCAAATTGGCAACACCGGCATCATCATCCCCCCTGCAGAACAAAAGCGGGTATTTGAGAAGTTTTACCGCGTGCCCAGCTCGGATCCCCGGCGGCGGGGAGGGACAGGGTTGGGCTTGGCCCTTGTGCAACAACGGGTAAACTTGTTGCAAGGGAAAATCTACCTTAACAGCGAGGCCGACCACACTTGTTTTACCTTGCGGTTGCCCCGGCTTCTTTCTGTCTCCGGCCAACAGCAGTCAGCTCAGCCTAGGGCCTAGGCGTCGGGGTGGCTGGCTGGGGAGAAGCAGAGGATTCCCTTTCTTCGATCACTTTTTGCAAGCGGGCCCGCACTCGCTGGTTCAAAACGGGATCTTCGTTGGCCAAGGTCATCAGCTCGCGATATTCGGCCACCGTCAGCCCCTGCTTCTCGACAATGCGGCTGGCTTGGGTTTCCGTGCGCTGCATGATCTGCTCGTACTCTTCTTCGTTCTGGGTCTCTCGCAACTGAGCGCTGGCTTCCCGGATCAAAGGATCCAATTCCAACAGAATCTGCACCAACTGCTCCACCTGAGCATCGGTAACTTGCTCTGGGGTTAGAGTTGGGGAAGCTTGCGGGCTGGGAGCCCCCCCTGTAGCCGCAGAAGGAGTTGCAGCAGGACTGGGGAGCGGGGTTGCCTCCTGCGCCCAAAGCGGCGGGGATCCCAGAATCAATCCCAGACTCACCAGCAACGCGAATTTCCTCATGCCCAAAACTCCCTCGACCTAGAGTAAACTACCCGGCTCCGACCGCCTCCCTTCCCCCCCAACCCCCCGCATACCAGGGGCAGGGAGGCGGGGGGATGGAAGGGAGTACGAAGCGGGGCTCCTGCAGCTTCTACCTGAGACCGACCGGAACCCTTATGGCTCAGGTCATCCCTGAAGCCAGAGTAGCAAGAGGTCTGTCTGCCGTCTAAGGGTTTAACGCAGTACGGGAAACCTATCCTGGACATATTGTAGAAACGGAAAATTGGTTGTACAGTCGTAGTACCCTCTCCAAAGGCTGCTCGCCCCGCGAGTATTCCTTTTGGTGAAGCTGCTCTAGGTTTGCGCAGTTGCAATTGGCCAACCCTAATCCCCACTAAGGGGAGTTGCCCGTACCTGGGTTTAGGTATGTGTTCTGTTGAGCGTTCCTTGTTGTCGATGCTAGCTCAGAGGCCAGATCGGAAGGGAGTCTCCTGCGCTGGCAGTTGACTTTCTTCGCAGGCATCAGAGCTAATCGATACCCTATTTCTCTTTGCTCCCTTCCGGGGAGAAAGGGTTTATTTTTCAACTGAATAAGCAGTTTCCCGGCAAAGTTCTTGGAGGGGAGACAGAGGTAAGTTCTTTTCCGCTCGTGGAGGAGGACGTTCGTTGTCCTTTGTTATTTCTGTAAAGGATGATAACAAAAGCCGGTAGAAGTTATTGATTTTCTTAGGTATTGCTGATATATTTTTTGAGGTTGTCTTGTAATCCTTCTACAGGAGGCTGACATTGGTCAGGAGAAGAAAGCGTAAGAGCCGCCGTCGTTTGGAGGGGCGCAAAATTTTAGATTATATTCCTCAATTTAAATTAGATAGCGGCGAAGAAAAGTCTGTAACCGCCGCCCGGAGATACATACAGGAAAACTCTATTCAGCCGCCTGCGCTGATTCTGGTTCGGCGAAACGAGCACACGATAGACCGATTTTTCTGGGCGGAGAAGGGACTATTCGGCGCGCAATATGTCGAAGAAAATCACTTTCTCTTTCCCAGCTTACGGGCTTTGCTAGCGCAGGTTGCGGCTGAGAAGCCGGAGAAAAAATCTTCCAAGGCTCTGGCAACTGCCGCTCAATAGTTTCTATATCAATACCGGCCTCAGGAGCTGAAGAAACAGCCCCCCCACGGGGGGCTTGCTTTTATCCTCGGCAAGAGAACCATCCAATTAACGGGATCCCTTTCCACCTAGCATCTATCTAGCCCCTCATCGCCCATCTTCGACTTCTCGGAGAGGGGTTTGCGCGCTACCTTACAGGGGATCCCGTCGGGAGGTTCTGGATGAGCCGACTGCCGCAGACCACCGCCCATGTACAAATTACCCGCCGCTCCTGGCAGGAGGGCGCCATTGAAGGGGAAGTCAACGCCAACGGTTGGGTTTGGCGCTTTTGCTGGCGCTTTCGATCCGGGGAGCTGAAGGTGGAACCCTCTGTAGGGCGGGCCTTGATTTGCGATCCCTTGAGCCGTTTTTTGGAGAAATCGGATTACTTACTAGAGCCCGGCAGCAACTACTCATTTGTTATTCGTAGCCGCCTCTAGGGATCCCTGGGCAAACAGGGGGAGAGTTGGCCATGCTGCCGAGACAGCTCTCCTCCAAGAGTAATCTGCGCTTCCAGCGAACAGGCTCTAATATTGGGATGGTTGTTCTAGGAGCTGCCTTCATGACCTCTTCCTCCCACCTGACGACTGCAGAGCGGGCAGTGGGTTCTGCCAACGGCCTGAAGGAGGCCCCTCCACTGGCGGAACGGGATCCCTTGGCCCGTGCCCTCGCCGTGGATGAAGCGCTCGACCGCAGGAACAACCTGTTGAATCGCCGCCTGCAAATGGTGGAAGAACTTTGGGAAGCCGTAATCCTGCAGGAGTGCGGGCAGCCTTTGGTAGATCTGTTGCAGCGGCTGCGCTCCATGTGTTCCCCTGAAGGGCAGGCCTTGGAGTACCCCATCCCGGAAGTACTACAAATTGTCGAGCATCTCAGCCTTGATGCAGCCATTCAAACGGCCCGCGCCTTCGCTTTGTTCTTTCAGTTGATCAACATCGTTGAACAGCACTACGAACGGGCAGAAGACTCAGATATGCGCATGGTGGACAGCCAGCAGCGCACCGTGCGGGAAAACGAAAAATTTGAACGTCTGTTCCCTTACCTGCGGCTTCAGGGGGTGCCGCCGGGACTGCTGCGCCGGCTGCTGGAGCGGCTGCACATCCGCCTGGTGTTCACCGCCCACCCCACCGAGATCGTCCGCCACACCATCCGCGAAAAGCAACGGGCCTTCTCCCACTTGCTCAGCCAACTGGACTGGGCAGAGCAGTCTCACCCTCTGCAGGCCCAGATGTTGAGAGAACAACTGGCGGAGGAGGTTCTGCTCTGGTGGCGCACCGACGAGTTGCATCAGTCCAAACCGACCGTTCTGAACGAAGTCGATTACACCTTGCACTATTTTGAAGAGGTTTTGTTTCAGGCTATCCCTCTGCTGCATGAGTACCTCAGCCGCAGCTTGAAAAAGTCCTTTCCCAGCGTCGAGCCACCGCCGGCAGGCTTTTGCAACTTCGGCTCGTGGGTGGGCGGGGATCGGGACGGCAACCCTTCCGTCACTGCCGACGTTACCTGGCAAACGGCCCGCTACCAGCGCAACCTGATTTTGGGCAAGTACATCGAGTCCGTGAAGGCCCTCACCAAAACCCTGAGCGTCTCTTTGCACTGGGGGGATGTGGACAGCCAGTTGCTGGATGTCCTTGAGCAGGATCGCCGCCGCATGCCCGAGGTTTACGAGTCCTTTTCGCTGCAATATCGCCAAGAGCCCTACCGGCTCAAGCTCAGCTACATCCAGCGGCGGCTGGAGTTGACGCGGGAGCGCAACCGCAATTTGGCCGACTCCGCTTGCCTGCCTGTCCCGCCCCCTCTGGACAACGCCTACGCCAATGCAGAAGAATTTCTGGCCGACTTGCAGCTTATTCAGAGCAGCTTGAAAAACAGTGGCCTCTCCTGCCGCCAGTTGGATCACCTCATTTGCCAGGTGCAGGTCTTTGGCTTCCATCTGGCCCACCTGGATATCCGCCAAGACAGCAGCTACCACGAGGCCGCTCTCACCGAGATCTTCGAGTACTTGCGGATCTTGCCGCGGCCCTACAGCGAGATGACGGAGGAGGAAAAAACAGCTTTTCTCCTGCGGGAGCTGCAAACCCGCCGGCCCCTCATCCCTCTAGAAGCTCCCTTTTCCGATAAAGCGGCGGAGCTGATTGCCACCTTTCGCACCCTGCGCCGGCTGCAGCAGGAATTTGGCATGGCCATGTGCCAAACCTACGTGATCAGCATGAGCCGCCAGTTGAGCGATCTGTTAGAGGTGCTGCTGCTGGCTAAGGAGGTGGGCCTTTACGATCCCATCAGCGGGCGCGGATCCCTGGCGGTGGTGCCGTTGTTCGAGACCGTTGAAGACCTAAAGGGGGCGCCAGAGGTGCTGCGGCAGTTGTTGGAGATCCCCTTCTATCGCCAGTACCTGGCCCAGCAGGAAAACCTACAGGAGGTGATGCTGGGCTACTCGGATAGCAACAAGGACGCTGGCTTTCTAAGCAGCAACTGGGAGATCTACAAAGCCCAGCAGCGGCTGCAGGCGGTGGCCGAGTCCTATGGGGTGAAGTTGCAGATCTTCCATGGCCGGGGTGGCTCGGTGGGGCGCGGGGGAGGGCCGGCCTACGAGGCGATCTTGGCCCAGCCGGGGCGCAGCGTGGGGGGCCGCATCAAGATTACTGAGCAGGGAGAGGTGTTGGCCTCTAAGTACTCTCTCCAGGATCTGGCCATTTTTAACCTGGAAACTGTTACCAGCGCCGTCATCCAGGCGAGCCTGCTGCGCACCTACCCCAACGACCTGCACGAGTGGTCGCGCCTGATGGAATCGCTGGCAGAGCGCTCTCGCCAGGTGTACCGCAACCTGGTCTACGAGCAGGAAGGCTTTGTCGAGTTTTTCCACGAGGTCACCCCCATCGAAGAGATCAGCCAACTGCAGATTAGCTCCCGCCCAGCTCGCCGCAGCGGCAACTCGAAAGATATCGGATCCCTGCGGGCCATTCCCTGGGTATTCAGTTGGACACAGAGCCGTTTTCTCTTGCCCGCATGGTATGGAGTGGGCACCGCTCTAGAGGAATACGCGGCTAAAGGCGAACACAACCTCAACCACCTGCAGCATCTCTACCGCGAGTGGCCCTTCTTCCGCATGGTGATCTCCAAAGTGGAGATGACCCTGGCCAAGGCGGATCTGCAAATTGCCCGCCACTACGTGCGAGAGATGAGCTCCCCCGAGCGCCTGGAGCGGGCGATGGAGCTATTCGAGCTCATTGCCCAGGAGATGTACCGCACCCGGGAGATGGTTTTGAAAATTACAGGACACAAGGAGCTGTTGGAGAACGACCCCTATCTGAAGCGCTCGGTGCAACTGCGCAACCGTTCAATCGTGCCCCTCGGGTTTATCCAGGTCTCGCTCCTCAAGCGCCTGCGTGGCAAGCAAAAATCCCATTTCCACAACACCCAGTACAACCGCGCCGAGCTGCTGCGGGGAGCTCTGCTCACCATCAACGGCATCGCTGCCGGTATGCGCAACACAGGCTGAGCACCGACTCTTCCTGGGGATCAAGGATAGCTACGGCCCTCTCCAACCGGCCTAGGATATCTCCGGGAGCAAGGCGGTTGGGAGTTGCCTCAGCAGGAGCAGCCCTCAGGCCAGGACGGCTTGAGGGTGAGGTCAGAACAAATCATCTTCGTACTCGTCTGGCTCCGCCTCTTGCACTTCCACCGATTCCACCTCGACAACACGGCGGGAAGGACGACGAGGTTTTTCCTCAACGTAGCTCTCACCCTGGTCTTGAGGCAGACGGGGGGGACGACGGCGGGTGACTGTGCCTCGTTCTTCCTGCACATCCTCGGGATAGTCCTCGGCAGCCGAGCGGCGAGAGGGATCCGGCTCATCGTCCTCGGTGTCCCGACGGAAGCGGGTCTCTTGCTCCTCGTAATACTCCTCCGCTGCCGGGCGAGGGCGGGGGCGCACACGGGTATCGCTGGTCAGTTGGGGCCGCGGGCGACGAGCTGGCTCCTCGCTGCGTTCAGGAATGGAGCGGCTGGCGGAGGAGGTGTCGCGAATGCGGGATCCGCTAGGCCGCGTGGAAACGCTGCGCGTCTGGGCATAGCCATCGGGTGGATAGGTGCGGCTAAAGCCCCGGGGCCCCACGACCGGACGCACTCCACCCCCCTGCCGTACCTTTTCGTTCAAGAGGATCCGCAATCGGAAGGTTTCGAAGGCAAACCAGCCAGCTATCACCGCCAGCAGCACCTGGGCAAAAAACAGCAACGGGATGAGCCGCTGACCCTCCAGAAGCAAACTGATGGAATAGATCAGGCCCATCGTGGCGAAAATCACATCCGACTCTGCGGAAGCCTCTCGCTTGATGAACCGAACCGCAAAGATGGCCCCACTGGCAATTGCCACCAGCGCTGCCATCAAAAAATAGGGGCTTTGGGTGAGAAACATGCCAGGGATCCCTAAACTGCTGAAAACAGGAAGGCGTCAGGCCTTACCCATTTCGCAGCCGATCTTAACATCGATCCTCCCAGGGACAACCATCCCGGTTTTAGGGCAGGATCCCTCAAAGGAAGGGGATCGGTGCTAGGATGGCCTGTACATTCCAGTAGGCTTCATGCTGTATCTGGCGCGGGTAGACAAGAAAAGTCTTTTTGGCCAGGCGGAGCTGCAGCTCTTGGCCCAGCAAGCCGAGGGTGGGGTTTGGGCGCCGCTTCGCCAGCCAGAACGGGTTACCTCTAAGGAGGCAGCCTCCTACAACGTGGGGGTATTGCTGCTGGTTGAGCTTGCGGAAAATCGGCAGGTGCAGCGGGTGGAAGAGGCGGCGATGAAGTTGGTGGAGATGTTGCACAGCCTCTCGCAGGCCCGCAGCCTGGCCGACCTGGCGGAGATCGAAAGCTGGCGTCAATCTTTGACCCGGCAAAGTCAAGAGCTGAGCCGTCGCGAAGCGGAGATGGCCGCTCTCCAGGAGCAACTGCAACAGTGGGAGGCTCGGCTGCGCGAGAAGCTATCCTCCTAAACTGGGCTGAGATCAGGCCGTAGCTCGCGGGCACCTCGCAGATAGACGTGGTGCATCTCAGCCTGGGCCAGCGGGGTGTTCAGTTGGATCAAAACGCGGATACAACGGGGCAGAGCGCCGTTGACGTCCATTTGTTGCACGTCCAACAGAGGCACCAACTCCCAGCCGGGGCGGCGGCGGGCAAATTGGGCAGGAAAGGCCGCGTTGAGATCGGGGGTAACGGAGAAAATGACGCTCACCAACTCCGCCGGATTGATGGCGTTGCGATGTTCCAGGGCGTCCAGTAGCTCGTTCACCGCAGCGCCAATGGCCTCGGCAGTGTTTGCCGGAACGGTGATGGCCCCTCGGATTGCTCTGACCCGCCACCCCAATGGCTACACCCTCAAGCGCTTGAGCTCGTCCTGCTTCCAGAGAATTATACAGACTCGTCCCGACGGGATCCCATCCCGCTGCTGGATCTGGTTACGGGGCGGGCTGTAACAACTTCTCCAGGATCTGGTCGTGGCTGAGGCCGGAGTCCACCCAGGCCTCTCCTTCCTTGAGGCGGGCGGCAGCGGTCAAGATAAACAAGTTGCTCTTCGCTCCCAAAGCCTCGCTGGTGGTTTGCACACAGCCCAGATCCTGGCCGGTCAGCTGGCTAAACCAGGTGGCCAACAGCCCTGCCTCCAAAAAGCCCATCGGGCGCTTGAAGTGGGGGGGTGTGGCAGCGGCAAAGGGAGAGTTGCGGATCGACACCACCAGCACCCCCTGATTTTTGTAGGTCCAGTCGATGTCGATCAGCCCCCAGCCGTGGGTCTTCCAGGCTTGTTTGAGATTTTGTAAAAAGAGCCCCATCTCCAGCTCGGACAAAGGCTTCTGGTAGTAGTCGGAGAGCTCCTGGGCAAAGCGGCGGAAAAACTCTTTGCCCCACATACGGCCACAGTTGCGCAATACCAGGCGGGCGGCCTGCCCTGTCTCGTATTCCAAGCCGGTGTAGATGCCTCGTAGCAATGCTTCTGGAAGGGCCAAGAGCCGGTCGCCGTGGCGACTTTCCAGCAAACCGGACTCCAGATCGCCTTGCAGATAGGCGCTGGGCGCGTAATAGTTGGCCAAAACAGGCGTGTAGGGGTCAAAGTCGGCGAGGCTGCTGGGGATGGGGGGGGTGCTGGCCATAGGGGATCCCTGGGTTATCAGTATCGGTAAGTTACCAAAAGGCGGTGGGGAAGGTTCTAGGCGGATTTGAGGCCGTTTAAAGAGAGCAAAGCTGCCTGCACCTGGGTGATCCAGGGGCGGATGAACTCCAGTTCGCCGGGAGTTAGGTGATCCCTAAGCTCTTGCTGAAAAGTCCGATGGACTACCTCATAAACGCTCTGCAGCTCGTACAGGCGCACCTCCTCTTCCATCCACTCGATCAGCCGCTCCTTCAAGAGGTTTTCGTCCTGCAGCAACATGGCCAGGGCGCTCTGACGCAGCAACAGGAGCAGGTGCCGCCGGCACAGGTTTACCGTTTGCGGAGAAAGATTGGGCATCTCCTTTTGAAGGGTGTCTAGGGTGCGGCTCACCATCTGGCTCTCCCCTTCCCGTACGACCCGGTACACGTGCAGCCGCTTTGGCCAGCCGAGCACATAGGCTTTGAGCTGCTCCAGTTGCTCCGGCGTGAGGTAGCGGGCCTCGGCCTCAATTAGCATCTGCTCCAGTGGGCTCACCATCTCACTTCTCCAAAGTGTTGGTGGGTGCTCAGCGGGTGTCGGCGTTCAAAACAGGCTGAATAAATCGGCCAAAGTAATCGGTTCCTCTTCAGGCTGGGGCGGCAGCGCTGCCGAGAGGGATCCCAAGGAACGGGCCGCCAAAGCCAGGGGATCCCCCGTCCAGGGGATGGAGGCAAAATGCTCTCGCACCCGTACAAAAGGCATGGGCAGCGAGGGGTCTTGCAGAGGGCGGTTATCCCAATTCAGGCGAGCAAAAAAGCTCTGCACCGATTCTTCCAGAAAAACCTCTGCTGTCATGGCTTGGTCACTCCTTGACCGGAGCGCAACTTTTGGGCAATTTCGCTGGCGCTGGCCCCTTCGTTGAGCCAAAAGGCAGCCGCATCGATGCGATCTTTGCTGCCGAGCAAAAACTTACAGTAGCTTTCTCCCATGGAGTAGCACTGGATCTCGATGCAGTTGAGCTGCCGTTCCACCATGGCGCTGAAAAACCCGGCAAATAAGCCAGCGTAGAGATGGCAAACCGGCTTGCCCACATCCCCCAGGGTGCGGGCCACGGCGGAGTCAAAGAGGTTGATAAAAATAAACCCCTGCCGCCGGCTCTCGGTCTCCACCTCCCAGCGCCCCCAGCCTTGCGAGGTCAAGGGCCACCACCAGGTTTCCAAGAGGAACATCAGGTGGCTCTGCTTGGGTTTGCGCCGATACTCTTCCTCAAACCAGTGGGAGAAGTGGATTGCATCGTTGCGGCCCCACTCGCGGCCAATGGTGTACATCAAGGAGGCCGAGGCATCCCCCACTTCTTCTTCCAGGCCCTGTTGCAAACCTAGGATAAAATCCTCGCTTACCAAGACGTTGCGCGCGCCCGTCCAGTCTACTAGGGATCCCTGGGAGCGGTCGAAGCGAAAAAAATCCTCGCGGCTGTAGTGGTTATGCCGCTGGGCGACAGGTTGCAGGGCAAGCTCGATGGGGCCGGTTGACATGGCTAGAGGGGAGGAGGGTAAATTTTTTCACACTTCTTGCTGAATCATAGCCTTTTCGCCGGGGGCTTTGGCCAGAGCTGTCGATAGGTGCGCCAAAGAAACCCTTGCCGCCGGGAAGCCAGCGACGGCCAAGGGCTGCAGGGGTTTGGGTTTAGGAGGGAGGTCTGACTTTGACAAAGGCGATGGCGGAGCGCCACAGCAGCGATTCTTGTCCCTCAGCGTCGGCCAAACAAAGGCAGTCGGGATCCTGCCAGCGCAACTGGCCGACGAAGACATCGCCGGTATTGAGCTTAACCTCAACGATTTCCCGATCCCGGATCACCCGCTGCAGGCGACGCACGCTTGGGATCCCGGTGTTGAACTCGGTCACAGCAGCCCTCTTGGCCAGCGGAAGGACGGCATGTCGGCAAGCGCACTGCTCTCAGTATAGGGGATCCCTGCCGGCCCGCACCCTGACTTGAGGGCCTCTCCCCGGGACGCTCTCACCCTTTGACCCATTTTCTCTACCAGCGGGTACTATGAAGGCGGGGTGGCGCTCGGAGGAGACGGCGACTCTTGTCAGCCCGTCACGTTTTTTAAGCGAATCTACGGGTGTTCTCCCCGAAAAAAGCCAGCACAATGGGGCTGGGGTGATACAAGGGGCGGGTGTTACCCCAGGGGGCCGATCCAAGGTTAGGATCCCTTCCAACCTGCAATTTTGCCGCCGATTCGTCTTCAACCATCCAACCATCATCAGTGCAGGAGAGATCGTCATGGCAGTTGAGAAAGTGAACTCTTCTTCCAGCCTGGCCGAAGTGATCGACCGCATTTTGGACAAAGGGATCGTGGTCGATGCCTGGGTGCGGGTTTCTCTGGTGGGGATCGAGCTGTTGGCCATTGAAGCTCGCGTTGTCGTGGCTTCGGTGGAAACCTACCTGAAATACGCCGAGGCGGTGGGCCTGACGGCTACTGCTGCTGCCCCTGCCGTCTAAGTCTGGCCGTCTTCAGCCACTTGTAAAGAGGCGGCAGCTGCCTCCCGCAGCCGCTATGGCTTGGCAGTCCTGTCGAAGCAGGTGGCTAGTGAGGCAGGGACCAGGGTAGAGTCTCTGCCTCGCTTTGCTCAGTTCTGGCCAACTTTGACCGACCAACAGCCCGGCTATTCCCGCTCCCAGGTGGAGGACTTGTGCGGCCTGCCGGTTTGCATTGCCACGCAAGTGCCGAAGCCAGCTATCTGGGAGAAGGGAAAAAGGCCGTAGTGCCCCTGACCCACACAAAAGGGTAGTCAGCATTATGGCATTGAATTTATTGAGGTAGAGGAGGCGTACAGCTCGCAGGCAAGCTTCCTAGATGGAGATG
>NZ_JANSHP010000125.1:0-1597 GCF_047502605.1 Synechococcus sp. RC10A2 | reverse complement strand
TACATCAGAACGCCAAAGAAAGCCAAACGAGTCGTTTTGTACGCCCGAGTCAGCAGTCGAGGGCAAAAGTCAGACTTGGAGAGACAGATTGCAAGACTGGTTAACCTCTATCCTGGAGCCGAAGTGGTCGGAGAGGTTGGCGGCGGTCTCGACTTCAAAAGACCAAAGTTCCTTGCCTTATTGGAACGAGTCCGTGCAGGAGATATCGGAACGATTGTGGTCGCTCACCGGGATCGACTCTGCCGGTTTGGATTTGAGTTCGTTGAGTGGTACTGCCGTCAATACGGGTGCGAAATCTTGGTTCTCGATGACGATCACCTTTCTCCCCAACAGGAACTGGTTGAGGATATCCTCACCATCCTGCACTGCTTCAGCAGTCGGCTCTACGGACTCAGAAAATACCGGGCTGCAATCGAGAAAGATACGGATTTATCCGGAGCCAGCGCTGGCTAAAGTTTGGAAGCGGTGGCAAGCGGCGTGCCGGTACTGCTACAACCAAGCGATTGCCTATCAGCGTCAGCATGGTGCCCCAAAAACGGCCAGAAAGCTGCGGGACATCATCCTGCGCTCCGACCTACCCGAGTGGGTGAAGGACGTCCCTTGCCACATCAAGCAGAACGCGGTCGTCGAGGCGTGGTTAGCGTTTCGCCGAAGCAAAGACGCGAGGTTTCGCAGTGTGCGGGACAGGTCGCATACGCTGCAATTCAACGCCGGCAACTTTCGCAATGGGACGTGGTATCCGAAACTCACCCGAGGTTTGGCGTTCCGTGCATCCGAGGAGATGCCCAGAGAGTGGGCACGTGGAACTGAGCTAATGCGGGTGAAAGACAGATGGTATGCCATCTTTCCTGAGCCCGTGAACGAGCAGTGTTCGTTAGCAAAGGGGGTGATCGCACTTGATCCTGGAGTAAGAAGCTTCCTTACAGGGTTTGATGGGGCGGGCTTTGTAGATATCGCCAAGGGAGACTTTGGCAGGATCGTTCGGCTGTGCTACCACCTAGACGGTCTGCAATCTAGGCTGAGTAAAGCACCGAGACCCAAGCGTAGGCGAATGCGGCAAGCGGCGTTTCGTCTGCGGGAGAGAATCAGGAACTTGGTGGACGAGTGCCATCGCAAGGTAGCGGCGTTCCTAACGGATAACTACCGATTGATATTCCTCCCCACTTTCGAGTCAGCCAAGATGGTTGCCAAGGCAGGGAGGAAGTTTGGTAGCAAGACAGCAAGGGCGATGCTCACCTGGGCGCACTACCGGTTCAAGCAGCTCCTGAAGTTTCAAGCCAAGAAGAAAAACGTGGTTGTCGTGGAAGTATCGGAAGCGTACACCAGCAAAACCTGTACCAAGTGCGGGCACATCCACACCAAGTTGGGTGGCGCAAAGGTGTTTAGATGCCCAAAGTGCAACCATAGGCTACCACGAGATTGGCAAGGCGCTCTGGGTGTTATGCTCAGGGCTTTGCGGGATACCGCCTTTCTGTTTGGACTCCGTCCGAGTAGCGCGGTCGCGTCAGCGTCGCGTAGTGACAACGGAAACGGACAGAATGCTATCGCTTCACCGCTGAGCAGTAATGCTCAGCAGTGTTCAGCGTAAATGTATCAG
>NZ_JANSHP010000124.1:0-1670 GCF_047502605.1 Synechococcus sp. RC10A2 | reverse complement strand
TCGTCTCACCGCCTATCCCCCATCCCGCCAAGCTGCGCTGTGGCGGGAGTACCCCAGAGGTTCTGATGGGGAGTCGGGATCCCCGCCCAACGCCCCAGCTCCGTGATGGCGCCGACAATGCTCTCGATCTCCGTCGGTTGCCCCCGCTCGATATCCTGCAGCATCGAGGTGCGATGGGAGCCCACACGGGCTGCATCCTTCAGCCGCTCTTCCAAAGAGACCGGCAGCCGGATCCCAAATGCTTGGGCCACCGCCTCGGTTTCCTGCATCGCCGACCGAACCAAAGCATGGGTGGGCGGGTACTGGGCAATTGCGTCTTGGGCCGCGCGGGTAAGGGCGCTGATGGGATTGAAGGCGGCGTTCCCCCAAAGTTTTTGCCAGATCTCGACCCGAATTTGGGAGGTGAGGGCCACAGAAAGCTGCCCCTGCTCAAAGATGGCCGCCAGAGAGCGCAGCCGCTCCGACAACGACCCATCCGGCTCTCCCAGAATGTAGCGCCCGCCACCGGTATGCAAAACTACCCCCGGCTCTGCCAACTGCACGGCGATGTACACCACACAGCCGATCACCCGCTCGACTGGCAGATGCGCGGCGATCACCCCGCCCGGATCCACCGAAGTCAAGGAGCGCCCCTCAAACTCGCCGCCATGCCGGTAAAAGTACCACCGGGGGATACCATTCTGGACAACCACAACGGGGCTATCCGGGCCACACAGGGATCCCAATTGCGGGGCAAGCAGGGGCAAGCTGTGGGCCTTGACAGCAACGATCACCACATCTTGCCGCCCCAGCTCAGCCAAGTCGTCGCTGGCCGTCAGCCGCTCTACCCAAGCCACAGGGGGATCCCCCTGCCGGATCAGCTTCAAGCCTTGGCTGCGGATGGCCTGCAGGTGGGATCCCCGCGCCACCACACTGACTGAAAAGCCGGCGCGAGCCAGGCAAACGGCCAAATGCCCCCCGACTGCCCCGGCGCCGACGATGCCGATTTTCATGTTTTACCAAATGAGGAAATCCCTACTCGGCCCCGCCCTGGGTGATGCGCAAGATCCCGTATCCAAGCGCCACACCCACTAGGGTCAGGACGATGGAGAGCCCAGCAATGGTGAAGATCTCACTAGCCATAGATTCCTCTCAGGTGGATTGCCTCGCCCTTCAAGGATATCGGATCTTGTGCCTTCGGCCTTCCCCAGGGTGAGGCAGCCCCTCTAGCTCAATATCTCAGGAGAGAAAAACCGCAAAGATTACAGTCTGTGAAGATCCCAGCCACCTCGGACTTGATGGGAACGAGTCCCCCCCCTCTATAATGAAAGCAATTTACAAGTCTTTACTGGCGTAGGCTAAATTGTAATGCCGACAGCCGTGAAACTTGTTCGGTGGCCCTAGGGCGGCTCGTCGGGATCGCCACAGCTCTGCTGAGGATTCCAAGAGCAGTTCGGAACGCCAGCAAAGCTGCCTGAAGCAGCGGTTGGTCAGTTCTGGCCAGGAATCCGTGCAGGGAAACCAAGGCGACAAGTTCGCAGACTGAGTCTTTATACCTAGGCACCAGTCTTGCTTCAAAGGAGCAAAATTTGTAGTTTCATTAATGTCCTCATCATGTTTTTAAGGAGAGGTTGAGATGACCATCGCAGTAGGGCGCGCGCGCCAGGAGCGAGGATGGTTCGACATCGTCG
>NZ_JANSHP010000123.1:0-28494 GCF_047502605.1 Synechococcus sp. RC10A2 | reverse complement strand
CTAGCTCGGTGCCAGGCTCATCTCTCCACACCAACCCCCCAATACAAGGGGGGTTAATTTTCATCTGGGGGTAAAACTTACGGGAAGTTTCTCCCTTGAGCTCGCCGTAAGAGTTCTGTGCGTTCCAGATGGTTGAAGATGTGCGTGATCAGCTCTGGACCGACGATGGGTTTACCAACGAAGTCATCCTCTCCCGCTTGAAAGACTTGTTCGAGTGTGTGAGGGTCTGGGTGGGCGATTAGGAAGAGTATCGGGATCTTGCTCCAATCTCGGTCGTTTAATTCCGACATTATTTGATTAAGCTGCTCCCAAAAGTCTTTTGGGATCGAGAGGGAGTACAGGTCAAGTCTCCAGGGATCCAGTGGTTCTCTCAGCGCAAGGACGAATGACTTGTTGTCATCCACAACTAAAATCCTTTTTCTCTCGAGGTTTGAGGCTTCATTTTTGGCATAATCTAGTTGCTCGTTGAGAATCTTAAAGATAGCATCTGGGTCAATAGGCTTTTGCAAGAGCATGCGCTTGAGATCAGCATCTTTCGTTAGCAAAATGAGGAGAGGCAGATTTCGATTCCACCGAGATGGTGCTGGTTCGATCAATGTCCGGCCCAAGTATCTGGGCTTGGGCCGTCGACGGGGGCAAGAACCGAACCTTGGCTTAGCCAGTTTTTAAGGCAATAGGTAGCCCGGCAGTCGTCCTCGTTGTAGATGAGCGACTGCTCCAAATAGCGGCGATCTCGTGTTTCCAGCCACTGGCTGTACCAGTAGATGGAGTGGGCCCCACTGCCCTCGGGTAGTCGCCACTTAAACCCCAGCCAGCGAGCGATGTTTTTCAGGGAGTAGCTCTCGATGGGTAGCACTACCGAGCGCTGAACCCAGCTGTGCAAATCTACAAAGCGCTTCAGCAGTTGCCGCACCTCTCGGGGATCCGTTTGGTGCTGCTCCCCCAGTCGCCGACAAGTCTGTACTTCAAAGCTGTGAAAATGATAGATGGGGGCCTCAGGGTAGCGTTGAACTAGCTGTAGGAATTGTTGCCAGGCTTGCCCTTCCTCTCGCGGCTCAGCAGCTAGGCAACTGTAGTAGTTGACAACCTTGTTCTCCTCTGCTTGTTCTACCACGAGCAAGCCCAGTAGGTAAGCGACGTTGTGGCGGGGATCCGCCTCGATATCGAAGTACAGCTCCACGGGCGCTGTCGGCAGAGCCTGAGGCGGGGATTGCAGCCAGAGGGGCTTGCGGCTGAGGGTGGCACGGGCTTGAAGCTGCAGTTGCAGGGCCACGCCGGCTCCCAGCTTGGGGATAGCCTGGAGCATCTCCAGGCGAGCGTTAGCTAAAGCCTCAATCGAATGGATCCCTGCCTCCTGCAAAAGGGGATAGCGGGATCCGGTTACGCCCGGCAGCAGGCTGAGGGGCTGGGCGACGGCATTCAACTGCCGACAGTGCTCCCGCCAGTGACAAAGATGACAGCGGCTGCGGGCCATAAACACCTGCGGCGGCTCCGCCTGCTCAAGGGAGTGCAGATAATCTTGCAGCAAGCGACGCACCTGGGTGCGGCGTCGGCTGAGGTGAACAAGGTGCCACTTCCCGTCTTTTAAGATCAAGAAGCCGCATTTGGGTACCTGACCCTGCAGGGATCCAAGCAACTCGGCCTGCAACGCCAACAACAACTCGTACTCCGGCTTGGGGCGCTTGCCAATGCGAATGTGAACCGGTAGGTAGGAGAGCTGGCCCTTGCCGATACTGGAGGGATCCCGAATCAAGAGATCCAGTGAGCTGCTTACCCAAACGGAACGAAACTCTGGAATAGCCTCAGGCGGCAGCGCAAGGCTGGAGGATGTCTTGTCGGTGGAGTTGTCTTCGGTGAGCTCCACCTCTGTCTCAAGGGAGGGGGCGAGGGCAACTTCAGAGTCGGTAGGCTCCGCCTCTGCCGCTCCCTCCGGATCCACTTCCCAAAACAGCTTTGCGACGACTTGGCCGCCGTAGATCCGCTCCGCCCCTGCTGCCATAGCTGCTAAGAGAGCTTCATTGCCCGGCGCCACCTCTTCTCCCGGAAATCGCTCCAGCACAGCAGCTTGCAGGGCTTGACGATCCCGACGCCATTGCTCCAGCAGGCTTTCCGGCGGCAGCTTGGCTTCTTGAGGCCCAAAGCGATCTAGGTAGGGCAGGCGCCGACAGCGAAAAAAGGCCAGCAACTCTTCTGCGTCAACAGAACCCTGCTGGAACTCCAACGGCGGACAACCTCAGCTCTGCTGCCATTTTGGCACGCCTTTTGGGGATCCCTTACGACCTGGGATCTTGAGCTGACAAAAGGTGAGGGATATTGACGGCTTCAGCCAAAGTCAGTACCGCCCCTACCAGGCGATCGAGGCGGAAATCAATTTGGTCAAATCGGTCTCTGTTTTGCATCTGGCTATTGCTGCGTTTTGTTGGCTGGGGAAAAGCTGGGGCTTGACCCCACCTTGCCTCTTCATTGTTGCTCAGCAGCTAGGCCAATGCCTGAGCTGTTCTGCGCAATTTGCTGGGCTAGGTGTGGTTTTGTCAATACTGGGTCTCGTTCACCATTTTCAATGCTGACGGGAAAACGATGATGAGCGAGATCACAGCCCTAGAGAAGTTGAAAAAGCAAAAGGAGACCGCCCAAGGGCTCCCCGCCAGAAACCTGTTTTGGGGGGCTGCCCTGGCGTATGCTAAAGGAGAAAGATTTCTTTACACCCGCAGATGGAGCCGACTGTAAGCGCTCTTTCGATGGCCCCGGCCCTGTCCCAGACCCAGCCGGCGGCAGTGGAAATGCAGGGGGTGTGGAAGCGTTTTGGGCAGCAGGTGGCGGTTCAGGACTTGAGCCTGCGGATCCCGCAGGGGGAGGTGTTTGCCCTGCTAGGGCCCAACGGCGCCGGCAAATCCACCACCATCCGCATGCTCACCAGCCTGACCCGCCCCAGCCAGGGATCCATCCGCGTAGGGGGGTATGATGTGGTGCGGGATCCCTTGGCGGTGCGGCGGCAGATCGGCGTGGTGTTGCAGCCCATCACCCTGGAAGCAGAGCTGACGGTTTGGGAAAACCTGGAGTTCCATGGGCGCATGCACCACATCCCCAACCCGGAGCGGCAGCAGCGCATCGACGAGTGGCTGGAGTACGTGAAGCTGGCCGACCGGCGGCACGACAAAGTGAAGACCCTCTCCGGCGGCATGAAGCGGCGCCTCCAGGTGGCCAGGGCGCTGTTGCACCGGCCTCAAATTTTGTTTTTGGACGAGCCAACCGTTGGGTTGGATCCCCAGGCGCGGCGGCTGCTGTGGGAGATCCTGCGGGATCTGAACCGGCAGGGGATGACCTTGCTGATTACCACCCACTACATGGAAGAGGCCGAGGAGCTGTGTGACCGCATCGGCATCATGGACGGCGGGAAGCTAATCGAGCTGGGCAGCACCGACCAGTTGCGGGCCAAGTACGGAGAAGCCCTGCTGGTGCGCTCCCGCCCTGGCCAGGAGGTGAGCTACACCTTTTTCCCCAGCTTGGCGGAGGCCCAGCGGCAGTTGGAAGCGGAACCCGACAAAACCGGCCTGATGGTGCGCCCTGCCAACTTAGAAGATATTTTTGTACGCTTGACGGGCCGTCGCCTGGATTAGCGCGCCCTCAGCCTCAACCTCTCTCCTTCGGAAAGAGGGAGGTTACGGTTTTTCCTCTCCCCATCCCTCCTTTGGAGTGGGGGGCTCGAACTTGTAGCCAACTCCGCGCACGGTGCGGATCAGCTCCGGTTGGCTGGTATCGGTTTCCAGCTTCTTGCGAATTTGGCCGATGTGGACATCGACCACCCGTTCATCTCCCTCGTGGTTAAAATCCCACACCTCTTGAATCAGCTCAGACCGTCGCCACACCCGTCCTGGGTGTCGAGCCATGGCGTAGAGCAAATCAAACTCTAGAGCGGTCAGGTTAATCGGGCGACGGTCACGGATAACTTCTCGGGTGGTCGGGTCGATCACCAAGGAGGGAAAAGTCAAAACCGGCGCGCTGCCTGTTTCCGTTCTCGTCCGCCCTCGGCGCAGGATAGCCTGTACCCGCGCCTGTAACTCCGGCAGGCTGAAGGGTTTGGTCAGGTAGTCATCTGCGCCTAGCTGAAATCCTTGCAGCTTGTCGGCAGGATTCACTCGGCTGGTTAACATCAACACATACACGCCGGTCTCTTTTTGCATCTGCTGGCAAAGGTCGTAGCCGCTCACATCCGGCAAATTCAGATCCAAAATCACCAAGCCTGGCTGAAAAGCGCGCAACTGCTGGAGGCCCTCGGCCCCCGTCGTCGCTACCTCGACTGAGTACCCCTGCCGCTGCAAATACCGCTTGAGCAGCGCGCAAATGCTGGGATCGTCATCGATGATGAGGATGCGTAACATGGCAGCTTGACGCTCTCACAGTCAGCACGAGGCAGAGTTGTAGAAAAGCCCTGCCCGCAGGGCAAACGCATTTTGCGCCTGGGCAGGAGAGGGCAGCCCATCCAGACTACAACAGATAGCTTCAAGTTTTTACATTACCCATTGGATTGCACCAGGAGCTTGGCCTTTCTGGAACCCTCTTTCTCTGGGTAAATCAAGGGAGGCTAACCCAAGAATCTCAGGCATTATTCATTCTACTGGGTTGTCCGGAGGAAAGGGAAAGGGTAAGGTAAAAGGGATTCGCGCAGCAGCTTCTTGCCCGCAGAGAGAAGCCCATTCAAAAACCTCGCCACTTCTGTACTTGCAGGCCAAACCTTAAAGTTGCACGCCGGTTTATCCCAGAAGCCTATGTACAATCCCAACGAAGTCTTTCGCAAAGATATCCAGTTGGCCCTCTTCACCTGGGGGATCCTGGAGCTGGCCTGTTTTGTCATCATGCCGTTTACCCGGGCCTACGAGTATGCGCAGGTAGCGGATTGGCTGTGGCCTTCGCTGGTTTTGGGACCGGTGGGGGCGGTGGTGGTGGCCTTTTGCTCAAAGCTCACAGTAGCTGCTAATTACATCCCCGACCCGAAAAAGAAAAGGGCCCAGCGACAAATTGCCCAGGTCATCAGTTTCTTCGGCTTCCTGGGCTTGGCCTTGCCCTTGCTCCTGGCCGGGTGGACATTTGGCCACGAGGTTCTCACCACCGACTGGGAGAATATGTTCACTAAGTAGAAACTAAACTTGCTACTGATTTGCTCCAGACAGCGTTGCCCCTGGGTAGGTGGCTTCCCAAGGCAGTACACAGAGGCGAAACTAGAAGTACCAGAGATGCTCTGGTACTTGCAAGCGTTGGCAAAGCCCTTTGCTTTCGTCTCCGGCTTTTGGGAGCTGAGTTTTGGATGGCTAACTACCCAATGCGAGGCCGTTCTTCTCCTGCTGCCAGCGGTTTTCCCTTCGGCACCTTAATGGCACTGAGCCTCTCGGTTGGGGTCTTGGCTGCTCTGGGTTGGCAGGCGTGGCGGTTCATTGCCCCCCTGCTGGCTCCTCCTGCGGCGCCTCAGTTTCCTCGCGCGGTGCGTGTGGATCCCTTACCCAGCCCGACAAGTTTGCCTTCCTCCCCCTCTGTTCGCGTCAGTGGGACGGAGTCCTTGCCGGCGGCGGGCACCATCGACCCTGAGGCCTTTCCCCCCGGCAGCCGCGGGCGGGTAATCGAGCCCATAGGTCTAGCCATTCGCAGCCAGCCTTCTGCTGACGGAGCCTACCAAGGGGGAATTGTGGCGGGGGAAACGGTGACGGTGCTGGAGTACAGCGCTGATGGCCGCTGGCAGCGGGTGCGGCGGGAGCTAAACGGCCAGGAAGGCTGGGTGCGGGCCGGCAATTTGGGCCCCGTGGAGGGTGGGGCAGCGGTTGCTTCAGCCACAACTGCTGCAACGCCTGCGGTCGAATCCACACCAGAGTCCACTCCTTTGCCGACTCGGCCCCCCGCAGCAACAAGCATTGCCCCAGGTGCGCAGGGGCGGGTGATCGAGCCGATTGGCCTGGCGCTACGGGCCACTCCCGACCGGGAAGGGGCTTACATTGGTGGCCTGCCCATGAATGAGGTGGTGACGGTGTTGGAGTACAGCGCCGATGGCCGCTGGCAGCGCATCCGGCGCCAGAACGGGCAGGAAGGTTGGGTGCGGGCCGGCAACCTGGCGCAAGAGTAGCAAGATGCCCCGGTGGGGGATTGTAGGTTGGCGAGAGCTTGTGGTTGGCTGGGACAGTACCGCCAGCCGCTGTCGGGAGGGGCAGGCGCGCTAGCGGGAGGGAGTTCTTACACTGGTGGCAGCACCTGATGTCTTGGTTTCAGTGGTCATTGCTGCGACCCCTGGCCAAAGGGATGGTTCTGGTGGCCCTGGGTCTGGGAGCCGGCATGACGGCTTGTCGCCCGCCTGTCGAGCCGGGGCCAGCCAGGGATGGGCAGGCGATCTCTGCCTCGGCTACGGGCACGCTGGAGCTGTGGGCCAACGGCGAAGCGTTCCTGCGGGAGGGGCTGGTCTCCAAAGAGGGCTGGGCGTTGCAGTTTGAGCATGTGTACGTGACGCTGGCGGACATTACGGCCTACCAGACGGATCCCCCTTTTGATCCGCAAGGGGAAGGCGAGCTCGAGGCCAAGGCCTTGGTCAGCCTGACAGGGCCTCTTACGGTGGATTTGGTGCCGGAGCGAGCCCTGCTGGGATCCCTGGAAGCCCCCCCTGGGCACTACAACGCCCTGGCCTGGCGCCTAGTGCCGGCAGCGGAGGGGCCAGCAAAGGGCTACTCCCTCTGGATCGAGGGCAGAGCTCGACCGGCAGAAGGGGAGGGAGAGGCGATCCCCTTTGTGCTCAAGTTCAGCCCCGAGCTGGCTTTTGTCTGCGGCGAGTACGTGGGGGAGACGCGCAAGGGCTTTGTCCGGGCAGGCCAGGTGGCGGATCTGGAGGCGACTTTCCACTTCGACCACCTGTTTGGGAATGGCAGCCTGCCTCCCAAGGACGACCTCAACTCAGCGGCGCTGGGGTTTGCCTCCCTTGTGAAGTTGGACCCAGTCGACCCAGTCTCCCTCGAGCAAGGGCTAAAGGCGGGATCCCAGCCGCTGGAGGTGGACTGGGGCAGCCTGCAGGAGGGATCCCCTAGGGCCCAGGCCGTCTTGCAGAGCCTGCAGAGCTTGGGGCACGTGGGAGAGGGCCACTGCCGCGCCTCCTCTGGCGGCCTCGGCGGGACGGGATCCTTGCCTTAGGTTTTAGGCCTGGGTGGCTTTTGAGATCGAAGGGTGTCCTCTGTCTTTTGCTGACCGATGAACTCAGTCTGGCCAAAGCGCATCCCTTTTTCCCCTTCCTGGCAACTGAGCTGGTTGGCCTTGGGCCTGCTCCTATCTCCGCCGGCTTGGGGCCATGGGGTGGAGGCCTCTTGGCGGGCTGTTCCCACCTTTGAGATCCAGGCCCGCTACGATTCCGGCGAGCCGATGCGTTTTGCCCGAGTTACGGTGTTTGCGCCCACCAATCCCACTCTCCCCTGGCAGGAGGGAGAGACAGACGGAGAGGGCCGGTTTTGGCTGCAGCCGGATCCTGAGCTTAAGGGACTGTGGCAGGTGCGCATTCGCCAGGCCGGCCACGGCGGGGTGGTGAACGTGCCGGTGGGCGAGGAGGGTATGCAGGCAGAAGGGATCCCCAGCCCCTCCTCCCCTGGCTTTGGCCCCCTGCAGCGGGGGGTTATGGCTGCCTGTGTTATCTGGGGCTGTTTGGGCACGGCCCTGTTTTTTTCCCGGCCCCGCCCCTTCCAAGGCCCAGAACTCCCCGACTCCCCAGTGGATGCTGCCGCTTTGAGCCAAGACTAGCCATGCACATCAGCGAGGGCCTTTTGCCAGCACCGCTTTGGCTGGGGGGTTATGGCATCACTGCCCTGCTTACGGGTTGGAGCCTACACCTCCTCCAGCGGTTGGAAAAGGATCCCCGCCGCCAGCTCCCCAAGGCAGCGCTGCTCACGGCGGCCTTTTTTGTCGCCTCCTCCCTTCACCTGCCTTTTCCCCCGGCCAGCCTGCACCTGCTGCTCAATGGGCTGATGGGCGTGATGCTGGGGGCCTTGGCCTACCCGGCAATTGTGGTGGGCCTGTTTTTTCAGGCGGTGGCTTTTGGGCATGGGGGGTTGACCACCCTGGGGATCAACGCCGCCATTATGGGGATCCCGGCGCTTCTGGCAGGAGGGATCTTCCGGGCAAGCCGGCGCTGGTTGGGCACGGGCTGGGCCGCTTTTTGGGCGGGAGCGGTGGGGGTGGTGCTGGCGGCGCTGCTGTTTTACGGCGTGGTGCTGGCGGCGCTGCGCAGGGAGGGGATCCCTTCCACCTCGGCAGAGCACCTGGCTCTGACCAGTTTGGTAGCTGCCCACCTGCCGCTGGCGGTGGTGGAGGGGCTGTTTACCCGTTGGGTGGTGGGGTTTTTGCAGCGGGTGCAGCCGGAGCTGCTGGGAGAAGATGCCCAAAGATAGGGCTGAGGCTGTTCATCCCTGTCGTCGGGCCATGCCGGTTAGGGAGAGGATGCTTTCTTCACAAGCTCCCCTGCCGCCGCCCCCTTCTTGGCTGCACCGCTGGCGGCCCCTGCCCAAGCTGGTTGGCCTGCTGGCACTGATGGCGGCCTTTGCCCAGGTGCAGCGCCTGGCCTTGCTACCCCTGGTCTGGGCGGTGGTGGCTTTTCTCTGGGGGCTCTCCGGATTGCCTCTGCGCCGAGGGCTCAGACGCCTGGCCGCTCCCGGCGTTCTGTTGATAGCCTTTGTCCTCTTCCTGCCCTTTGCCGTTGGGGACACCCTCCTCTGGCGCTGGGGATCCCTGGCTTTGCGCTGGGAGGGGCTGGAGAGGGCCCTCTGCCTTGGCGGGCGCAGCCTGGCGCTTTTAGCGCTGGCGACGCTGCTGTTGGAGACCACTCCCCTACCGGCCCTGTTGGCAGCTTTGCGGGCGCTGGGGATCCCCGACCTCCTCCTGGAACTGGCCTGGCTAACCCAGCGCTATTTGCAGGAAGTGGGCAGCCAGTGGCAGCGGATGCAGCGGGCCGCGCGGCTGAGGGGCTGGCGACCGCGGGGATCCCTGTGGCAGCCTGGGCCAACTTGGCGGCAAGACCTGCCCTTTCTGGCTGCTGCCGTGGGCACTTTGTTGGTTCGCAGCTACGAACGTTCGCAGCGAGTTTACCAGGCGCTGCGCCTGCGGGGCTACGGGCGGGCGCCCTTGGTGCCGCCAGCGGCTGGCGGGGATCCCTGCAGTTGGGCGGCCACCGGGCTGGCGCTGGCAGTGGCTGTTGGCTTGGTTTTGGTTAACTTTGGGGGCTATCCCGATTGAGCGGGTTGGCAGCGAGTTAGACAAGATAGACGGTTCTCTTCCCCGCCTTTAAAAGCAAAACCCAACTAGAACTAGAATAAGAAGGCTTTAATCTTCTCAGCTCTTGTCGCCATTTGCGCGTCCTCTCCTGGGGCTATGAACTGGTTAGAAACCGCTTTGTCTACCTCTTCCCTCAAGGAAGCGCCGGCTGTTGCCGTTTTGCACCTGGGCTGTGAGAAAAACCGGGTGGACACCGAGCACATGCTGGGCCTGCTGGCCCAGGCAGGCTACCGGGTGGAGGGCGACGAAGACAGCGCCGACTACGTCATCGTCAACACCTGCAGCTTCATCGAAGCGGCGCGGCGGGAGTCGGTCAGCACCCTGATGGAGCTGGCGGTGCAGGGCAAGAAGATCATCATCGCTGGTTGCCTGGCGCAGCACTTCCAAGAGGAGCTGCTGCGGGAGATCCCCGAGGCGGTGGCCATCGTCGGCACCGGCGACTACCACCAGATTGTCCAGGTTATCCAGCGGGCAGAGCGGGGAGAGCGGGTTAACGCCGTTACCTCGAGCTTAGATTACATTGCCGACGAGACCGTCCCCCGCTATCGCACCACCCATGCCCCGGTGGCCTACCTGCGGGTGGCGGAAGGGTGTGATTACCGCTGCTCCTTCTGCATCATCCCCCACCTGCGGGGAAAGCAACGCTCCCGCCCCATCGAGTCCATTCTGCGGGAAGCAGAACAACTGGCTGCAGAAGGGGTGCAGGAGCTAATCCTCATTTCCCAGATCACCACCAACTACGGGCTCGACCTCTACGGGGAGCCGCGGCTGGCCGAGCTTATCCGCGCTCTGGGCCAGATCCCCATCCCCTGGATCCGCATGCTCTATGCCTACCCCACGGGCATTACGCCGGCGGTGGTGGAGGCCATTCAGGAGACGCCCAATTTCTTGCTCTATCTGGATCTGCCGCTGCAGCACAGCCACCCAGCGATCCTCAAGGCCATGAACCGCCCCTGGCAGGGCCAGGTTAACGACCGGCTCATCGAACGGCTGCGCCAGGCCCTGCCCAAGGCTGTCCTGCGCACCAGCTTTATCGTCGGCTTTCCCGGCGAGACGGAGGAGCACTTCCAGCATCTTTTGGAGTTTGTCCAGCGCCACCAATTTGACCATGTGGGGGTGTTCACCTTTTCCCCGGAAGAGGGCACGCCCGCCTACCATCTGCCCCAGCAGGTGCCGGAGCCCCTCAAGGAAGAGCGCCGCGCCCGCCTGATGCAGCTGCAGCAAGGGATCGCCTTCCGCCGCAACCGCGAGCAGGTGGGGCAGGTGGTGCCTGTGCTTTTGGAGCAGGAAAACCCCCGCACCGGCGAGTGGATTGGCCGTTCCCCCCGCTTTGCCCCTGAGGTGGACGGGGTGGTGTATGTGCGCGGGCCGGGATCCCTGGGATCCCTGGTGCCGGTCCAGATTACGCGGGCCGAGCCCTACGATCTCTTTGGCCAGGTGGTGGAGGCGCCAGCAGGCTTTAGCTGGAGCGGACGGTAGAATAATTCGGTTGAACTTCGGAAAGGCGAGATGGCCAGTGCAGATGAGCTGAAACAGGCGGCAGCCCAAGCGGCGGCCCAAAAGGTGCAGTCGGGCATGGTGGTGGGGCTGGGCACGGGATCCACAGCCGCCTTTGCTGTGGGCGCCCTAGCCCAGCGAATGCAAAAGGAGGGGCTGCAGTTCATTGGGGTGCCCACTTCCGAGCGCACGGCAGAACAGGCCCGCTCTCTAGGGATCCCGCTGGCCACGCTGGAGGAGCAGCCGCGCCTAGATCTTGCCATCGATGGAGCCGACGAAATCGAAGTGGGATCCCTCAACCTCATCAAGGGGGCAGGGGGAGCTCTGCTGCGGGAGAAACTGGTGGAGGCCAGCGCTGCTGAGCTCATCATCATCGCCGATGCCTCCAAAAAGGTGGCCCACCTGGGCACCCGCTTCCCGGTGCCGGTGGAGGTGGTGCGCTTTGGCTGGAAGACGACCCTAGCGCGGGTGGAGGCCCTGGGCTGTCAGGCGGTGCTGCGGCGCACTGCCGAGGGGGATCCCTACCTCACCGACGAGCAGCACTACATCCTCGACTGCCAGTTTGGCCCCATCGCCAATCCGGCCAAGCTGGCCGAGCAGCTCAAGGGAACGGTGGGGGTAGTGGAGCACGGCCTGTTTATCGGCATGGCCACCGAGGCCATTATTGCTGGCCCTGGAGGGATCGAGACGCTGTGGCGGCCGTAGGGGCCAGTTCGGCTGCTAGCAGGATGGCCTGCTTGAGGCTCTCGGCGCGGGCTACCCCCTGCCCGGCTAGGTCAAAGGCAGTGCCGTGGTCGGGGGAGGTGCGAATAAAGGGCAACCCCAGGGTTAGGTTGACGGCCCGGTCAAACGCCAGCAGCTTCACGGGGATCAGGCCTTGGTCGTGGTAGAGAGCCAGGTAGGCATCGGCCACAGCAGGAGCTCCTTGACCATACCAGGCCTGGGCGGGCGCTAGCCACATGGTATCGGGGGGAAGCGGCCCCCAGATTTTGGCGTGGGGATAGGTTCTTAGCAGCTCCGCCAGCCACGTTTTCTCTTCCTGCCCAAGCTGCCCCTGCTCGCCAGCATGGGGGTTAAGGCCAGCCACAGCAATCACCGGATTGACAATCCCAAAGAGCTTACGCAGGGATCCAACCAGCAAGTCCAACTTCGCGCGCACCAGCTCCGGGGTAAGGGTGAGGGGCACCTGGCTCAGGGGGATGTGGGTGGTGGCCAGCAAAACCCGGATCTGCCAGCCGCTGTGGGGAGAACGGGCCACAAACAGCATGCCGTAGCGCTCGCTCCCGCTGAGCTGGGCCAGAACTTCTGTTTGGCCAGGGAAGGGGTAGCCCGCCTGGTGCCAGAGGTATTTGGCAATGGGAGCGGTCACGATCCCCTGGAACTGGCCCCGCAGCGCTTCTTCAATAGCTGTTTTCAGGTAGGCAAAGCTGGCCGCCCCGCTTGCGACATCCCCCCGGCCCACGCGCGACAGCTCTAGGTAGAAGCCGCTGCCGCCCTCCAGCACCGGGATCCCTGCCGGGTCGGCCAGGTCGGTTGCCCCTCGCTGGCGCAGAAGGCAGTAGGTAGCTTCCAAAACCTGCCGCTCGCCCACCACCGTTATCTGGGCGCAGGCCTGCACCTGGGGATCCGCCAGCGCCTTGAGCACAATCTCTGGCCCAATCCCCGCCGGATCTCCCAATGTCAGGGCTAGCTTCGGCAGCAGCAAGCTCATTTTCTATTTCTAGTCCAATTTCTAGGGATCCCCCCGAAGGGGGAACCTATTAGAGAAGGATTTATCAAGGAAGAGCTGTTGGGCGTTTCCAATTTCTAGGGATCCCCCCGAAGGGGGAACTACTACAACCGATGAAAAGGACACAAGCTGTTTCATCGACTGGAGTTTCCAATTTCTAGGGATCCCCCCGAAGGGGGAACTTGCCCTGAATGGGCAACCTCGTGTTTGATCTAGTCGTTTCCAATTTCTAGGGATCCCCCCGAAGGGGGAACTTAAATTCGCTGCCCGACATGAGGACGGGTGGTACATCGAGTTTCCAATTTCTAGGGATCCCCCCGAAGGGGGAACTTTTTTACATATGGTAGTAATGACTTCTTCTACATTTGTAGTTTCCAATTTCTAGGGATCCCCCCGAAGGGGGAACCCGTTTAAAGTGTACCCTCAAAACGATACCCAGTGTTTCCAATTTCTAGGGATCCCCCCGAAGGGGGAACGGTTCGGCAGATTGCCGGGAAAACGATGTATTGGAACGTTTCCAATTTCTAGGGATCCCCCCGAAGGGGGAACGTGGCAATGCATATCCCCCCTGCCACTTAGGTCAAGTTTCCAATTTCTAGGGATCCCCCCGAAGGGGGAACGTTAATAATAACAGTTTCCTTCAGCTGAGATATTGGAGTTTCCAATTTCTAGGGATCCCCCCGAAGGGGGAACATCGGTAAGCCTTACAAAGACGTCGCCGATTATCCGTTTCCAATTTCTAGGGATCCCCCCGAAGGGGGAACTTTGAGATCGGAGCTTTGCTTATTAACACCACCGGCAGAGTGTGTTTCCAATTTCTAGGGATCCCCCCGAAGGGGGAACTCCAGCATGCACGCATCGACGGGGAGACCAATGAGAAGTTTCCAATTTCTAGGGATCCCCCCGAAGGGGGAACAAGGTGCTTTTGGAGCAAGCGAGGCGCTACGGTTTACTGTTTCCAATTTCTAGGGATCCCCCCGAAGGGGGAACATGGCCGTACAGGCCTGTGTTGTAGCCCAGAAGCAGTTTCCAATTTCTAGGGATCCCCCCGAAGGGGGAACGTCACTGGATTGTACTGGAACAGGGCTGGAACAGAGGTTTCCAATTTCTAGGGATCCCCCCGAAGGGGGAACCATGGGCTGTGCTCCATGCAGTCACAGAGGGTAAAAGTTTCCAATTTCTAGGGATTCCCCCGAAGGGGGAACTAGGAGGTTATCTATGCCCACCTTCATCAACCTAACCCCGTTTCCAATTTCTAGGGATCCCCCCGAAGGGGGAACACCTAGTCCCATACAAGTGGGAGTAGCTAGTTAAAGTTTCCAATTTCTAGGGATCCCCCCGAAGGGGGAACCAGAATGGGTGCTCTCCAAATTCTGTGAGTTAAGAAAGTTTCCAATTTCTAGGGATCCCCCCGAAGGGGGAACTCTACCCTTATTAAACCCAAGCGGGGCAAGGAATGCAAGGCCTATTTGCGAGGGGGTCGGTCGAAAACGGCAAAAAAGGGCCCCGAAGAGGGGGGGTGAGAGGCCTGAAAGCCTTGTGGCGCAAGGCATCGAGCGGGTCAACGAAAGAATCGGCCTTTGCGGGTTTTGGCGAGGCGCTCGCAGAGCTGCTGATACCGTTTTGGTGTGCTTTTGGCAACATGACCGGGGTTGGGATCCCTAGGGGCGAGGTGCCCTGTCCAGCGGGTTGTCTGCCAGCGGATCCCTGCCGGCAAAATGGTTTAATGGAAACTTAGCAACATTTTTGAGCAGCGGTTGCCCTCTATGGCCGAGACCTTCCTTTACAATGCCTTGCGTGCCGCCCTCGACGAAGAGATGGCCAGGGATCCCAATGTGTTTGTTCTGGGAGAGGATGTGGGCCACTACGGCGGCTCCTACAAAGTCACCAAAGACCTATATCGCAAATACGGGGAGATGCGCCTCCTGGATACCCCCATTTGCGAAAACAGCTTCACCGGCTTGGCCATCGGGGCAGCCATGACCGGCTTGCGGCCTGTGGTGGAAGGGATGAACATGGGCTTTTTGCTCCTGGCCTTTAACCAAATTGCCAACAATGCCGGCATGCTGCGCTACACGTCCGGCGGCAACTTCAAGATCCCGCTGGTGATCCGCGGGCCAGGCGGGGTGGGACGCCAATTGGGAGCCGAGCACTCGCAGCGGCTGGAGGCTTACTTTCAGGCAGTGCCGGGTCTGAAGATCGTCGCCTGTTCCACCCCTTACAACGCCAAGGGTCTGCTCAAGTCGGCCATCCGCGACGACAACCCCGTTCTCTTTTTCGAGCATGTGCTCCTCTACAACCTCAAAGAAGACCTGCCGGAGGAGGAGTACCTCTTGCCCCTGGACAAGGCGGAAGTTGTCCGCACGGGATCTGACGTTACCATCCTCACCTACTCGCGCATGCGCCACCACGTGCTTAAGGCCGTGGACACCCTGCTGGAGCAGGAGATCGATCCGGAAGTGATCGACTTGATCTCCCTCAAGCCCCTCGATATGGAGACGATTGCTGCTTCGGTGCGCAAAACCCACCGGGTGGTCATCGTGGAAGAAGACATGAAAACGGGCGGCATTGGGGCAGAGCTGACGGCCCGCATCATGGAAGAACTCTTCGACGAGCTGGACGCGCCCGTAGTGCGCCTGGCCTCCCAAGACATTCCCACCCCCTACAACGGCACGCTAGAAGCGGCCACCATTGTGCAGCCGGCAGATATTGTGGCAGCGGTGGAGCGGCTCCTCTACGGATGAGACTCTTGCCTGCTGGCAGGCAGTAGCCGGAGGGCGGGGAGTGCCTGCGCCCTTTTGCAAGATACCTATCCCAACCCCAAGGCGGTGTTGCTGGGGGAGAGCCGGTTCCAAATGCTGCCGGCCCGCTATCCCTAGGCGGCTCTGGAAGTGGGGAGGTGATCCTGAAAATCCTGCTGGTCGAACAGGTACACCGTGCGAATCGGGTAGGGAATGACCAATCCGGCCCGGTCACAGGCCTGCTTGAGGGCGATATCACCTGAGTGCGGACGCGGCGCACCTCCGCCTTGCGAGGCCGAGTCCAGTAGCGCACCACAAAATCGATGGAGCTGTCGCCAAAGCCGACGATGTCCAGCTCAAAGGGGGCTCCGCCAGCACTCCCTCCACGCCTTGCATCGCCTCCAGCAGCACCTCCAAGGCTTTGGGCAGGGGTGTGTTGTAGTCGAGGCCAATCTCCAGATCGGTGCGGCGAAAGGGGCGATCGGTTAAGACCGTGATCGGGCTGGTGGGGATCACCACCCGTTCTCCTTGGTAGGTGCGAATCTGGGTGGAGCGAATGCTGATTTCCTCAACTGTACCTTCAAAATCCCCGACGACAATCTGGTCATTGAGTTGAAAAGGCTCGTTCAAAAGCAGCAGCACGCCCGCCAGGAAGTTCTTGAAAATATCTTGAAAAGCAAAACCGATGGCCACCGACCCTAACCCCAACAGCCCGATCAGATCTCCCAGGCGCAGATCTGGGAAAGCCACCACGCTGGCTGCCAGGATCCCTGCCACCCAAGCACCCACTTGGCTGACTTGCACCAGCAGCATTTGTAGGGAAGGGCTGGGGATCCACCGGTTGGCTGCGGATCCCGCCAGGCGCCGCACGGCCCGAACGCCATCTCTAGAAGACTGCGGTTGATGGTTTGCAGTAGTTCGTTCATATCTTCACCCTTGCTACGCTATCGATCACGATGAACGCCAGAGAACGCCATTCGACTTCGGCGGGAACACTCGATCAGGACTCAGGGAGGCTCTCTGTGGGTTCCGCCTCAGCTGGTATCCGCCACGGCTTAGGTTCTGCTGTGCTTGCTACCCTGAAAGAGCCACTCTGCCGCAAGATAGGTTTCAGGGCCGCAGCATGGCCAACTACGACTGGATCGTCGTCGGCGGCGGGATCACGGGGGCAGCCTTGAGCTACGAGCTGGCCCGCCAGGGGGGATCCGTTCTCCTCGTTGAGAAGGAAGCGCTGCCGTCCAGTGCCACTCGCTACAGCTACGGTGGCCTGGCCCATTGGGCCGGGAAAACCCCCCTGCTCAAAGCCCTGGGGGAAGAAGGGATCCAGCGCTACCGCACCCTGTCAGAGGAGCTGGAGGCGGATCTTCAATTTCGCGAGCTGGATCTGCTCATGCCCGTTGCCCCTGGCTACAGGATGGAGGCAGTGGAAGCCGATCTGGCCGACTGTCGCATCCCACCGCAGCGAATTTCTGTAGAGGCGGCCTGTGAGCTAGAGCCGCTTTTAAACCCTGCCGCCCTCGAGGGTGTACTCTGGGCGCGGCATGGCCACATCCACCCCTGGTTGACGACGCTGGCTTTTCAGAAGGCTTTCCAACGCCTAGGGGGATCCCTCCTCTTGCAAACCGTAAGGGCCTTGCGGCGCCAGGGCCGGCGCATTACGGGCGTGGAGACGGATACCGACTTCTGCGGAGCGGCTCAGGTGGTGGTGTGCGCCGGCGGCTGGACACGGGCTTTGTTGCGCCAGGCCGGGATCTGGGCTCCTATCTACTTCACCCACGCCGAATCCCTGGAGCTGGATCCTGCGGAGGTGCGGTTGAGAGCCATCGTCATGGGCGCGCCCGTGCAGCGTTTGGAGCTGGAGCGGCAAGCTGGCCGCCCCGACCGGGATCCCCTCTGGGACCAGCCGGGACAGGAGCTCTGCCCGCCCATCCTGGATGTCGGGATCGTGCAGTTTCTCGACGGCAGCCTTCGCCTGGGGCAGATTAGTCGGGTGCTGACGGATCCCATGGCCGAGGTAGATGCCGCTGCCAGCGAAGCCCAGATCCGGGAACAGGCCGGTCGCTACCTGCCTCAGGTGGCCCGCCTGCCTGGGCGGTGGTATCACTGCTTGGTGGCCTTCAGCGCCGATCACCAGCCTTTGGTGGGATCCCTGCCCGGCTGGGAAGGGCTGCAGCTCTTCTCCGGCTTCAGCAGCCCTTTGGCCATCCTGCCGGCCCTGGCTCGCCGCTTTGCCCAGCAGGCCTATGGACAAGAGGATGAGTGGCTCCCCAGCCTCTCGCCAGCGCGCTTTGCTGGGCCCTCACCCCCTGCCCCGCTCCCTTAGGGAGAAGAGCCCCCCTAGTCTTCAGCCAGCGGTGCCTCCAGCAGGTCTTCCAGGTTGAGTTGCACCTGGCGCTGCAAGGCCTGAATAGCCTGATATTCCTGTTGAATGCTGGCCTGGTACTGGGCAGCCAGAGCGGTGTTGCCCTCGGAAAAGGCCTGATCCCAGAGCTGCGTCCAGTAGCGGTAGCGCTTCTGGCGAATTTCCAACTCCATGTTGGCCAAGGCAGCCCGCACCACCAGGCGCGGACGCATCAGGGCCAAGCGGGTATTTTCGTCCAGCCAGAGCAGGTGGCTGAGGCGCTCGTTGAGGTCCTCGTCTTGGGCGCAGAGGGTGCGCAGGGCGGTCAGGAGACCCTCCTCCTCGTCTTCCAGCTCCGGCTGGGCCGAGAGCAGCTCCAAGATCCGCTGCCACAGCTCCCGGTGGGGACGGAAGCTAAACTGCAGCTCCCGCTCCATCAAGGTTTGGCGGATCTCGCGGCGGTACTCGGCAAAGTGCAAAAAGATCTGCAGAAGGTGGGACTCCGATTGCAAAAGTTTGCATCCCTTGGGGGCAGCAAGTTGCCGGGGTTTGGACCAGCGGTACTGGCGCACGGCCCGGCGCAGGTCCTCTTCCAGATCGCGGCAGAGGCGAGCGTTGCCCCGGCTGAGCAATTCCGCCACTTTGTGGATGTACAGAGAGCGCCATTGCCCGCCCAAACCAGCCAGCAGTTGTACCAGCGCCTGATAGGCCTGTTGGAAATCGGCACCTTGAGCGAGATCCCGACCGGCCAGCACCTGGTCAATTTGCCAATCTAGCCACAGGGGAGCCTGAGCCAGCAGGGCCTCAAATGCGGAGACCGAGTGCTGCCGCAGGAACTCGTCGGCATCTTTCCCGGCAGGAAGGGTGAGGATGCGCAGCTCGATTTCCCCCCGCCGCGCCTGCTCTTCAATGGCCTCGATGGCCCGCTTGGCGGCATTCAACCCAGCGCGGTCGGCATCGAAGTTGAGAATCAGCCGCTTGGACTGGGTATAGCGCAGCAGAGTCTTGACCTGGTGCGGCGTCAAGGCTGTGCCCATCGCGGCTACGGCATAGGCGATGCCGGCTTGGTGCAGGGCGATGACATCGAAATAGCCTTCCACCACCAAGACTTGGTCGGCTTTGGCAATGGCCTCGCGGGCAAAGTTGAGACCATAGACCACCTGGCCCTTGTTGAAAAGTTCCGTTTCCGGGGAGTTGAGGTACTTGGGCTGCTCCTCTCCCAGGGCTCTGCCGGCAAAGCCAATGACCCGCCCCTGCAAATCGAAAATGGGCAGCATGATGCGGTTGCGGAAGCGGTCGTAATGGCCGGATCCCTGCTGGCGCGGCACCAGCAAGCCGGCTTCTTCTAGAAGTTTGACCGGCTGGCGCTTTTGGTTGACCAGGTACTCGTAGAGCGAGTGCCAGCCGGGGGGAGCAAAGCCGATTTGAAATTTTTGCAAGGTCTCTTCGCTCAGGCGGCGGCTGTGCAGGTACTGGCGGGCGGCGGATCCTATCTGGGAGCGGAGAGCATGCCGATAGAAATCGGCAGCCAGGGCCAAAATCTCCAGCAGCTTTTCCCGGTGGGAGAGTTGGCGCTCGTAGTCCTGGGAGAGGGATCCCTTGGGCTCCGGCACATGGTAGCGGCGGGCCAGGTGGCGCACCCCCTCGGCAAAGGAAAGGCCCTCTATCTGGCTGACAAAGCGGATGACATCTCCCCCCGCCCCGCAGGCAAAGCACTTGTAGATCTGCTTGCTGGGGCTGACCTGAAAGCTGGGCTTGTGGTCGTTGTGGAAAGGGCAGAGGCCGACGAAATTCTTGCCCTGCTTGCGCAACACCACCTTTTCGGCCACCACCTCGACGATGTCGGCCTTCTGGCGCACCAACTGGATGAACTCCGGCGGCAGACTGCTCATGGCCCTGGGGATCCTGCACCCTATGGTACCTGCAGGGGAGTTGACAGGCTGTCTTTTGACCTAACCTGACCTAGTGGAGATAATGGTCTAGCTTCAAAAGCTGGATTTTTCCATGAGCGGTTTTTTGCAGATTGTTGAGAGGAAAATGCGGATCATCAAGTTTTTCTTGCTCCTTTTGCTGGTCGGCGCCGCCGTCTTCTGGGGCCCGCAGGTGGCTTCTGCGGAACCGGATTTGGCTTTGGGTGCCAAGGTCTTTCAGGCCAAGTGTGTGGGCTGTCACTTGAACGGTCGCAACACTCTGGTGGCGGCGAAAAACCTTTCCCTGGCTGCCCTGCACGAGTACCACGTGGATACCCCTGAGCTGATCCAAGCCCAGGTGCGCAACGGCAAAGGGGCCATGCCCGCTTTTGGCAAGCTCCTCAAACCAGAAGAAATCGAAGCCGTGGCCGCCTATGTTCTCGACCGGGCTGAGCACAACTGGAGCAAAGGCTGATGGCTCAGGAGAGGACTCAAGATCTGACCTTGGCTCCGAAAAATTCTGTCGCCCCGGTGCCGCAGGAGCAGGGCTGTGGAGCACAGGGATCCCGCCGCAAAATCTTGTCGGTTGGTGTGGGGGCGCATGGTTTGGTGGCCGTCGGCATCTCCGCCCACGGGGTGGTGGCCATAGGCGTGGTGACCCACGGCATTCTCTCCATTGGCCTGGTGGCGATGGGCGCCCTCTCTTTTGGGCTGGTGTCGATGGGCCTGGCCAGCGCCGGCCTGGTGTCCATGGGCCTCTCCAGTTGGGGTCAGCACAGCATGAGCGTAACCGAATCCCACGGATCCCATCACCATCCATAGGTTTTGCCAGCCAGACCCTGCCTGGTTCTCTTTCCACCTAGCGTTGTTAAGGAGCGTTTGCAATGTTCAGTTTGCAAAGTTACTTGGCCTTGGCCAAGAAATCTCTGCTTGCGCTGGGGATGAGCGTTTTGCCCCTTGCTTCTGCTTGGGCCCATGTAACCGTCCATCCCAAAGAGGCCCCGGCGGGCAGCGTTGCCAAGCTCACCTTCCGCGTGCCCCATGGCTGCGATGGATCCCCCACCATTCGCCTGCGGGTGCAGATCCCGGAAGGGGCGACCTCGGTGAAGCCAATGGTGCATCCCCTGTGGAAAATTGAGACGGTGAAAAAGCCGCTGGACAAACCTTACGAGTCCCACGGGAAGATGATCACCGAAACGGTGGCCGAGGTGATCTGGAGCGGCGGCTCGCTGCCGGATGAGTTTATGGATGAGTTCAGTATTCTTCTCAGGTTGCCGGATCGCCCCGGCGAGACCCTCCCCATCCCGGTTATCCAGGAATGTGAGCAAGGCATGTACCGCTGGATCCAGGTGGCGCAGCCGGGGGAGGATCCCCATAGCTTGCCGGAGCCAGCACCCCTGCTGAAGCTGACGGGCAAAGGAGAGACCCACGGCCACGGGCATGGACACAGCCACGGGCATGGCGCTCGCTAGCCGGGTTTGCCGTTGGGATGATGTCTATCCTCTTCTGGATTCGGGTGGGTCTCTTGTGCGCCCTGCTGTGGGTGGGCGGGATCCGACCCGTTTTTGCCCACGCCAGCTTGCTCTCCACCTTTCCCGAAGATGGGGCGATGCTGCAGGAAGCCCCGGCGCAGGTGCGGCTGGTCTTCAATGAACCCGTGCAGCTCACGCAGCTCCAGGTGCTGGACAGCAACGGCCAGGTGCTGCCCCTGGAAAACTTGGTTAGCAGCGGCAACGCGCCCCAGGGAGATTTGCCTGCGGAGATGCCGGAGGGGGTTTACATCGTCAGTTGGCGGGCCATCTCTGCCGACTCTCATCCGGTAGGGGGCTCGTTTGTCTTCCTGGTGGGGGCGGCGGATCCGGAGCTGTTGCGAGCGGCGAGGGCAGCCCAAGCGGGGGATCCCTTCTATTGGCCGCTGGTGGGGGTGCGCTGGGGGATCTACCTGGGCAGCCTGTTTGTTGTCGGCGTGCTGGGCTGGTGGCGGCTGGTGCGGGGGCGGTCGGGCACTGCCGATGAAATAGAGCTCTCTGCTGAGGCCTGGGCTTTTGCTGCCGCCTGGCTCACCCTCAGCCTGACGCTGGTGGCTTTGGGTTTGCATTTGGCCCAGCTCTACCCCCACTTTGCCGGGCCAGAGCTGCTGAGCGTGCTCATCTCTCCCTACGGATGGGGCACAGGGCTGCGGCTGGTGGGGCTGGGGATCCTGATCTGGGCCTGCGAGGGCGGGCCCCGCTGGGCCAACGGCCTGGGGTCGGTGGCGGTGATAGGGTCGTTTTTGCCCATCGGCCATGCCCTCACCAGCGAGTATCCAGCAGGGACGATGGCCCTCTTGGGGCTGCACCTGGCCGGCTCGGCTTTTTGGTTGGGGGGGCTGTGGGGGGTGGAGCGCCTGTTGAGCCGATTGCGCCAGCGGGACGGAGTCCTTGAATGGACTTCCCAATCGGCAGGTGTCATCCAACGATTTTCCGATGTGGCCACCTGGGCTGTGCCGGGGCTGGTGCTGGCGGGAGTGGGGATGGGCGGGATCCACCGCGGCTGGGACTGGGAGCACCCCTACGGGCAGTACCTCTGGGCGAAGCTGTTGCTGGTGCTGATGATCGTGGGTTTGGGCGCCCACAACAAGTTGCGGCTGCTGCCGGCGTTGCGAGAGGGGGTTTGGTCGGCGGGCCGATCCCTGCGCCAAATTGTCCGCCTGGAGTTGGTGGGGCTAGTTCTGGTGCTGGCCTTGACCAGCTTTCTGGTGGCCCAAGCCCCTCCTGGCCAAGGAGCGGGACCGGCTTGCCAAGAGACATTGAGCTGTCCGGAAGGCAGCCTCCGCCTGCAGATCCTGCCCTGCCGCCCTGGCAACAACCGCATCCAAGTGGAAGTTAAGGGGATCCCCGCCCAGGAGCTGAGCCTGGAGTTTGACCTCCCCGCACGTGGGATCCCGCCTCTGCGCCGCCAGGCGCTGCCAAGAGAACCTGGCCAGTTTGAGGTGGAAGATGTCCTCTTGCCCTTAGCGGGAGAATGGCAGCTCAAGGTAAGGCTGCTGGTGAGCGACTTCGAGGAGCGACGGGAGCAAGTTAGGCTCAGGGTAGAGGATCGCTAAGAGCTGCCTAGGGAGTGAGTCTCTTCTTCCCAAAGGCGACCCTCGTATCCTTGCAACTGGAGAGCAGTTTGGAAGTCCTGACAGGCTCCTTGCCAGTCACCAACGGCAGCGCGGGCTAGGGCACGGTTGCAGTGGGCTTTGATGTGGCTGGGATCCCGTTCGAGAACCTGCGTGTAGTCGCGGATAGCTGCCGCAAAATCTCCCTGTTGGGCGTAGGCCCAGCCGCGGTTGTTCAAGGCCCAGAGGCGCGTCTGCGGATCTGGCTCCAGTTGCAGGAGCTGGGTGTAATCGGCCAGGGCCCTCTCTATTTCCCCCGCCTGATCCCAAAGGAGAGCCCGCCAGAGGAGGGCGTGGCGCTCCTGCGGGTTCAAGGCCAGGACCTGGGTGTAGTCGGCAATGGCCTGCTGCAGCCGGTTGGCCTGGCGGTGGAGATCCCCCCGCTGCCGGTAGGCCAGCGCCGCATCCGCCAGCCCCCAGTCGCGGTTGCAGCCTATGGCCCGGTCGAGATCAGCCAACGCTGCCTCCTCGTCTCCCAAGACTAGGTGTACCGCTGCCCGCAGGGCAAATCCCTGGGAAGCCTGCGGCTGCTCTTGGATCAAGGCCGTGAAATCGGCCAGCGCTCCCTGCCAGTCTTCCAGCCGCTGCCGCGCCATGCCCCGGTACAAGTGGATACGAGCCATCAGATCCAGCCCATGGGGGCCCCCCGGCTGGCCTGCCCACTGCAGCGCCTGGGAGAAATCCTCACAGGCTGCTGCCCAATCTTCTTGCTCAAAGTAGATCTGGCCGCGGTCGAAGTAGAGCTGCGGGTTGCGGGGATCCCGCTCCAGGGCAGCCGTGTAGTCCTGCAGGGCCGCCAAGGGATCCCCCAAAAGCCGGTGAACCTGCCCGCGGCTGCTGCGGGCGCCGACATCGCTGGCATCTAAAGCAATGGCCTGATTCAAGTCTGCCAGAGCCGCTTCCAGGTGACCCAGCTCCAGATGGGCAATCCCACGCTTGAGGTAGGCCTTGGCCAGCCGGGGATCCAACTCCAGGGCGCGGTTGAAGTCGGCCAAAGCGCCTGCCGGATCCCCCAACCCCTGGCGGGCCAGCCCCCGGTAGAAATGGGCTAGCGCCAGGGCAGGATTAAGGCGGAGCGCCTGTTCGCAGTCAGCCAGCGCTGCCTCCAGGGCGTTGCTGCCCAGGTAGGCTATAGCCCGCTGCAGATAGAGCTCCGCCTGCGCTGCCACCCCCGCCTCAGAGGCCCCAGCAGGCTGCAGCGCAATGGCTTGGGAAAAATCCTCGATGGCCCCCTGGGACTCCCCCAAAGCTTGGCGGGCCAGGCCGCGGTGGTAGTAGGCCTTAGAGTGGGCGGGATCCCGCTGCAGCGCCTGGGTGTAGTCTTCAATCGCTCCCTGAAAGTCCAGCAACTGCGCCCGCGCCACGCCCCGGTTGAAATAGGCTTCCACATCCTGGGGATCTCGTTGGATGACCTCGGAAAAATCGGCCACGGCCCCTTGCGCATCTCCCAGATGGCCGCGCACCACGCCGCGGTTGAAATAAGCCCGTACTTCCTCGGGGTTGAGCTCAAGGGCGCGGGAATAGTCCTCGATGGCCTTTTGGTTTTGCTCGAGCTGGCGGTAGGCGTTGCCGCGGTTGTAGTAGGCCACGGCCCAGCTGGGGTTGAGGTGGAGGGCGTGGGTGTAATCGGCAACTGCCCCCTCATAGTCCCCCAGTCGGTAGCGGGCGATGCCGCGGTTGACATAGGCACGGGCGTCTCCTGTCAGTTGAATGGCCTGGGTGAAATCCTCCACAGCCCCTGCCCAGTCGCCACTTTTGTAGCGGACGCTGCCCCGCTGGCTGTGGGCGCGGCCATTCTGGGGATCCAGTTGAATGGCCAGGGTGTAGTCGGCAATTGCTCCCTGCAGATCCCCTTGGCGAGCTTTTTCCTGGCCGCGGGTTACCAAGCGCATCGCCAAGAGTTGATCCACCGAAAGCTGGGAAAGAGCAGGCGCTACACCTTCGGGGGGGGTAGGCAGGAGAGGCCGCAGCGCCTCCATCACCTCAGCCGCCGACTGGAAGCGCTCCTGCCAGCGGGGACAGATCATGCGATCTACAATCTCGGCCAGCTCCTTGCTAACTGGCACCAGATCCCGCCAAAGCAGCTGGCCGGTGCGGGGATCGTCCCGGATCTTGGTGGGGGGACGGCCAGTCAACGCTTGGATGGCCAGCACCCCCACCGAGTAGATATCGCTGCAGGGTTGGGGCTTGCCGCCAAGCTGTTCTGGGGCTATGTAGCCCACCGAGCCGATTACCGTCGCCACCTGGGTTTGACCGGGGGCGTGGCTAACCAATCTCCCCACCTCCTTCACCGCCCCAAAGTCAATCAACACCAACTTGCCGTCGAAGTCGCGGCGCATCAGGTTGGCCGGCTTGATGTCCCGGTGCAGGATCTGGTGGGCGTGGACATGGCGCAGGATCTCGAGAACTTCCCACAGGAGTTGCACGACCTCTGGCTCGCTGAGCGGCTTGCCGTCTACCAGCTCGTGGGTGAGGTCGTGCCCGGCAATGAACTCCTCGACTAAATAGAACTCCTGATCCTGCTCGAAGTGGGCCAAGAGGCGAGGTACCCGGTCGTAGTTGTTGAGCCGGTTGAGAACCTTGGCCTCCCGTTCCAACAGCTTGCGCGCCGTGGCCAGGGTGTAGGGATCCGTCGAGAGCGGGCGCAGGCGCTTGACCACGCAGGGAGTGTTGAAAGTGTCGCGATCCACCGCCTTGTAGGTAACCCCAAACCCTCCTTGCCCCAGAAGGCCGAGGATTTCGTAGCGTCCCCGCAGAATGGCTCCCGGCTTAACCTTGTCGTCCATGGCCAAGCTTGCCCTGCAGTGATCTTGGTCACGGCAAGCTGGCTCGATTCTGCCATAGGCTGGCCTCCTGCAGCGAGCTTGGTCTTAGTCCTGCACGTACTCTTCGCCAGAGAGCAGGGCCGCCTCTGCCTTCTGAAACTCCCGCCCCAGGTAGGCGGCGTGGCTGAGCTGAGAGACGACCTTTTCGCTTTCTTTTTCAAAAATCTGGACGCACAACTCTTTGGCCGTCCGGCCAACGTACACCCGCTGCGGGGAGCGATTGACCGGCCCCCGCGCGGGGATCACCGCTCCAGTCTCCGGGTCGGTGGCCAGCCCCCGCTCGTTGATCACAGTGCTGTAGTACTTAGCGCAAATGAGCTGCTGCTGCCGATCCACATAGATGACAAAGTAGCCTGCCGGGTCTAGCTCCAGGGATCGGCGGGAAAGCTGGTCATCGATGCGGCGCACCTGCTCCTGCAGAGACTCAGAGGAAAAAGACGGCATGGTAAAGTCAAAACGGGTGCCAAAAACGTAGCCAAGACTACCTCCATTATCCCCATTGTGGCCGAGGAATGGGATCCCTAGCGAGGGAATTGCGACAGAAAAAATCCCCTTATTTACCCGTGTTTTAAGGGATTGGCGGCGGCTTGAGGCCCTGGCAAGTTCAGTGGAAAGGCGGATGCTTGCAATTGGGAGCTGAAATTACGGTGGAAGCGGTGAGCTAGGAGTAGTCTCTACCAAGATGCAATCCGCCCAAGCTGAGAGGCCCGTGAGGGTTGGGATCCCTGAGATAGCACCTTTTGGAGAGCAGGAGCCGGCGGGCCATCTCCTCATCGTGGACGATCAGCCCCACAGTCGCCTGTTGCTGGGGGATCTGTTGGAGAGCATTGGTTATCGCGTCAGCGAGGCGGAAAACGGCCAGCAAGCCCTGCAGATGCTGCCAAGCTTGCAGCCGGATCTGGTCCTGTTGGATGTGATGATGCCGGGGTTGGACGGATTCGAGGTCTGTCGGCGCATCAAGGCTGATGAAGAGACACGCCTGATCCCGGTGGTGTTGATTGCAGCGGCCAGCGACCGCAAAAATCGCCTGCGCGGGATTGAGGCGGGGGCAGACGACTTCTTGAGCAAGCCCTTTGACGAGTCCGAGTTGCTGGCGCGGGTGCGCTCCCTCGTTCGCCAGAAGCATCTCAATGAAGACTTGGATCATGCCGCCCAGGTTTTATTTGCCATTGCCCGCAGTGTAGAAAGCCGGGATCCGACCACCGGGGATCACTGCGAGCGGCTGGCAGCCCTGGCCAAGAGCTTTGGCGAGTTTCTCCAGCTACCCCGTCCCCTGATCAAGGTGCTGACCTGGGGAGGTTACCTGCACGACATCGGCAAAGTGGGCATACCCGACGCCATCTTGGGCAAAACGGGCAAGCACACGCCGGAAGAGTGGGAGGTGATGAAATCCCACGTCCTAATTGGAGAGGAAATCTGCCGCCCCTTGCGCACCATGAGGGATGTGCTGCCCCTTATCCGCCACCACCACGAGCGCTGGGACGGCAGCGGCTATCCCGACGGCCTCAAGGGAGAAGCAATCCCCCTGGTGGCCCGCGTCTTTCAGATTGTCGACATCTACGACGCCCTTACCTCGGAGCGGCCCTACAAGCGAGCCTTCACTGTCCAGGAGGCCATGGACATCCTGCGGCAAGAAACGACCAAGGGCTGGCGGGATCCCTACTTGGTGGAGCGTTTCTTTGAGTTTCTCAGGTCGCGGCTGCCCCATTTGGAGTAGACTGGACTAGTTCCCGTGCTTCAGCGAGATGGCGTCTTTTGGCAGGGGCAGATCCGCTACGTCGCTGTGTCGGCTGTCGCCAACTGTTTCCCCGCTCCCAGTTGTGGCGGCTGGTTAGGCAATACGACACTCACCAGGTGCTTTTGGATCAGGGCATGGGGCGTTCTGCCTACCTCTGTCGCCGCCTCGAATGTCTGCGGGCGGCCCGGCGTAAGCACCAGATGAGCAGAGCCCTCAAGGCAGCAGTGCCCGACTCGCTGTGGCAACTGCTGGAGCAGCAACTGCTGCGCGATTCTGAGGCCCAGAGCCCCCCGGAAACATCAGCCCCGGGGGCAAGCGCTTTAGACAAAACCTAGGCAGCTCCAGAATTGGCCAAGTTAAGATATTGAAACACCTTTTCAGGTTCATCCAGTCGCGAACTACACGGCAGCCCCTCTCAACTGTCAGAATGAGGACTGGCTGCGGCCAACCTGTATGAGCCGCAGAAAGGTTATTCTAAAAAGCACTGTTGATGTTGGTTTCTTCCCCGGTTGTCCTAGCTTTATGTCCCCTGCGGATGTTTCCAAAGTAGCTTCGGACTTGGATTCCCTCCAGTCCGCGCTCTTGGAGGATCGCCGAGATGCTCTCGCTGTGCCGAAGGAAGTGGCCACACACCCAACAGGTTCAGTCCCATCTGGCGATTTGGATCGTATTAACTTGGGTTGTAAAACTGACAAGGAGCAAGGAGCAGAGGCTAGCAGACGAATGACCGATAAAGTCCGACTTTACGAGATTGCCCGCGAAATGGGATGTGACAATCGCGAGGTGCTGGAGGTTTGTGAGCAGTTGGGGATCCCTTTCAAAAGCCATAGCAGCACCATTTCTCCAGAGCAAGCCGAGTTGGTGCGCAGCAAACTGAGTGAACCTCGCGTTGTGAAACCGACTCGTCCCCGGCTCCGGCCCAAGCTGCAACCTGAGAGCTCTCAACCGCAGCCTCCCGTCGAAGCCAAAGCAAGTGAGCGCCCTCAGCACATTGTCGGCATTCGCCGGCCCGCTCCTGCTCAGCAGCAAGCTGCTGCTGGTGAGGCCAGTTCTTCCAAGCCTTCGCCGCAGCGACCCGACCAGCTCTCCTCTGAAAAAGGGGCTGCCGGTGGCAGCCTCGAATTGATAGGCCCGCCGCGGCGGCAAGTCGATCCGCCTGCGCGCCCGGCTGCCCAGGAGCCGCAGCCGGCAGCTGCTTCTACTCGCCCTGAGGCTGCCGCCACAGCCGGCCGCCCCGAGCCTAGCCCTGCCCCGGCGGCCAAGCGGCCGCCAGTGCTGCCCCCCCGGGG
>NZ_JANSHP010000122.1:0-29751 GCF_047502605.1 Synechococcus sp. RC10A2 | reverse complement strand
CTAGCTCGGTGCCAGGCTCATCTCTCCACACCAACCCCCCAATACAAGGGGGGTTGTTGCGTATCTCAAGGGGTAACTCTGCAGTCTCTATGGGTGTAGAGGGTGTACGGAATTCCTTCTCCGGGACTATTGGGGTGCTTTCACAGGAGCGGGTGATGGGTTGTTGCGCAAAAAGGGTTGTACAGCTACGAAGCCCAATCCAAAAGAGGCGACTACCAAAAGAACTGCAGCGGCCATCCAAAGCAAAACGGATCCTTGGGATCCGTGATGTTGATCGCGCACCCGTTGGTAGACACTGGTGGCATGAACCTCGCCACCCATATTCTGCATCAACTCTTCCAAGGAGGGAATCTGATAGCCGGCACGGGGGTAAGGAGGCTCAGCAGGAGTGTCTTGACGGGGACGGGGGGGTAGAGTGGAGGGCTGAGATCGGGGCTCAAGGGGGGGGGTGGCAAAGTCAGAGTAAGAGGGAGTTGGATAGACGTTGCCAGGGAAGGGTGAAACCTCGCTGCGAGCTTGGCGTCGCTTGAGGCGATTCAAAAAATCATAGGAGGGAGAGGCTTGGTCATGTTCTGAGGTCAGGCCATCCCCTCGAAAAGGGGCTGCAGCAGCCTCTCTTTCAAGAGCAGCGGCTTGGCTTGTGTCAGCAAGCCGTAGGCTGATTTGCTGTAGGCGCTTCAAGGCCTGGCCCAATTGCCCCTGAAATTCTTGCGCGATGGCAGTAATTTCTCCAGACAATTGTTGATGCAGAGCGCGCAGGCGCTGGTTTTCGGAGGAGAGGCGGCTCACCTGCTGACGGGCAGATTCCAGCTCTTCAGCCACTTGTTGATATACCTGGATTGGCACTGTCCCCGGCCCGGTCTCTAGTGAGGCAGGGGCGCGAAAGCTGCTGTTGCCGGGCAAGCCATTGGGGTTGCCGTTGCGAGCTTCAGAGGGGATAGAACCCCGAAAGTCGTACTGCATAAGTTGAATCAATCCGTCAGAAAGGATGAAAAGCTGAGGAAGGTGGGCAGGCGGGGATCCCGAACAGACAAGGCCGCAAGGATCACCCAGGGGTAGCGCTGAACACCGACCGGCCGAGGATGCCTAGCGCTATGCTTAGTGTAAGCGGCAATTGCTAACCCAAGCATACCGCTAAGCTTTTTGGATGGGAGCCCCTTTCTAGCAGTTTTTCTCGCCCGCAAGCGTTATTTCGGGATCTCCGAGAGATTGCTCGAGGTGTCGTTTTGATCGAGGAGTTGGGGAATACCCCCCACCCAGTCTGGAGAAGCTGTGGATTCCGACTCTGAAGGGGGAGAGTTCCGCAACGGCCGCTCCAGATCTCGTCGTAGGTGGGTTTCCAACCGTTCCAACTGTTCCAGTTCGGTAACAAAGTCTTTTATACCCTGGAACTTGCGGTACACGGAGGCAAAGCGCACATAGGCAACTTCGCTCAGGCGCTGTAGGCGCTCCAGTACCATCTCGCCAATGCGTAGGGTAGTTACCTCTTGAACGTCTTCCAGTTGCAGTTTTTCTTCGATTTCGTTGACCAACTCCTCCATCTGCTTGAGGCTAACCTGGGTTTTTTGGCAAGCGCGCATCACCCCCTGCAAGATCTTGTTGCGGTTAAAACTCTCTCGGGATCCATCCCGTTTAATGACCATGATGGGCATGAATTCGATGCGCTCATAGGTGGTGAAGCGATAGCCACAGGACATGCACTCCCGCCGCCGCCGCACGCTTTGGCCACCTTCTGCCGAACGGGACTCTAAAACACGAATTTCTTGCTTGCCGCAGCGGGGACATTTCATGACGTGGGCTCCTTGAACCAAGTAACACGTGAAGAGAGGGTGCTCCAATTCTAGTGAATACCAGACAGCTAGGCATTGGGGGTGGACTCCCACCAAGCAGCGGCTTGCGCTTGGATTTGGGCCCTCTGCTCTGGCTGGAGGCGATCCAGGTGGGCCAGTACCCCTTTCATTCTTCCCAAGGGAAGCAAAAGGGGCCGGTGGCGCAACAGGAAATCCCAGTAGAAGGTATTGAAGGGACAGGCCCGTTCGCCCACCTTTTCGCTGGGATTGTAGCGGCAATGGCGGCAGTAGTCACTCATTTTGCGGATGTACTGGGCGGAAGCGGCGTAGGGTTTGGTGGAAAGCATGCCCCCGTCGGCAAAGAGGCTCATGCCGATGACGTTGGGCTGCATCACCCAGTCGTAGCTGTCGATGAACACGTCGTGAAACCACGCTTCTACGGCTTGAGGTTGGATACCGCTGATGAGCGCGAAATTGCTGAGCACCATTAGGCGCTGGATGTGGTGGGCATAGCCATGGCGGCGAATTTGCCTCAGGGTGTGCCGCAGGCAGGCCATGTCCGTTTCGCCTGTCCAAAAAAAGTCGGGCAGGGGGCGGTAGTGGCCAAAAAAGTTGGTCTGGGCATAGCCCTGGGGCATTTGGTATTCGTAGAAGCCGCGCATGTATTCCCGCCAGCCCAGGATCTGGCGGATGAAGCCTTCGGCAGAGGGGAGAGGGATCCCGCCGCGATGGTAGGCCTGCTCGGCAGCGGTGATGACTTCTTGGGGGGTGAGGAGCCCTAGGTTGAGGTAAGGGGAAAGGAGGGAGTGGTAGAGGAAGTCTTCTTCGACTTGCATAGCGTCCTGCCAGGGGCCGAAGTGGGGCAGGCGGTGCTGGATGAAGTCCTCAAGCACCTGCAGGGCTTGGGCACGGGTGACGGCCCAGCCAAAGCCTTCCAGGGATCCAAAGTGGTGGCCGTAATGGCGCCGCACTTTCTCCATCACCGCCTGCGTGATGGCGTCGGGGGGAAACGTCAGAGGCGGCGGGTAGCGCCGGCCAGGTTGGGGAGGCTGCCGGTTTTCCCGGTCGTAGTTCCAGCGCCCGCCGAGGGGCTGGGAGCCGTCCATGAGGATGCGGAAGCGTTTGCGCCCTTGGCGATAGAAGTCCTCTAGGAGGAGGCGCTTGCGGCCTGAGGCCCAGTCGATAAATTGGCGGGCTGTCCAGAGAAAGTGGTTATTTTCCAAGACCAGGAGGGGGCAGGGGAGGGCAGACCTCAGCTTTTCCACCTCATCCCGGACGGGAATATCGGTGGGCTGCATGAGGCGGATCTGTTGCAATCGATGTTGCCTAGCCCAGGCTTGCAGGGGTTCGGCATAGTCTTCGGCTTCCGCATAGGTGACGGGGTGGCCGCGCTGTTGCAATTCTTGGGCAAAGTGGCGCATGGCCGACCAGACCAGGACCAGCTTTTGCTGGTGATGGTTGCGGGAGCTGGCCCAGGCGTGGGACTCGACAAGGAGAACGGGAACGCGGTGGGGGGGGAGGGCTGAGAGGGAGGCCAGGGCAGATTGCTGCGGATGCAGTTGATCCGAAAGGATCCAAACTCCTTCTGAACCCGTGGTCGAGACGGTCATGGGGAATTCTGGATAGCTTAGATAGCTGGATCCAGGTTGAGTTTAGCTCTGGGGCAGAACGCTAAAGGGAGGGGATCCAGCCGGCTATGGGCGAGATAGCCAGAAGGAAGGTCCAAAAGGGGCAAGGGATCCCCTTTCTCCAGGTCTGGGCCGGGCTGGGGATGGTGGCGCTGCTGCTGCTGCTGGTTTGGAACTGGAGCGATCCCCTGCCGCCGGCCTGGGATGAGGCGCAGCACCTGTTGCAGGCGCAGGCGTTTGGGGATCACCTGAGCCGGTTTCGCTGGGAAGGGCTGTGGTGGCAGCAGTTTTTGCACTTGAACCAGCGCTACCCGCCTCTGGCCTATTGGTTGGGGATCCCGTTGGCAGCGCTGCATCCGTTTGGCCGGGCCGATGGGCAGTTGCTCAATTTGGTGTTGCTGGGGATCCTGACCCTGGCCACCCAGCGGCTGGGGTGGCGGGCCTATCGCTCTTGGGAAGTGGGCTGGCTGGCGGCAGTGTTGGTGCTTCTCTATCCGGGGATCACGGCTTTGGCTCATGTCTACATGCTGGAGCTGCCGCTGCTGGTGGCGGTTACGCTGGCTTTTTGGGCGCTGTGGGCCTACGCGGAGGAGCCGTCCTGGCGGGGGGCGGTGGGGGTGGGGGCGGGGCTGGCGGCGGTGCTGCTGACCAAGTGGACGGGGGTGCTGTTTTTGCTGCCGCCGCTGCTGGCTGTTCCGCTGGGGGTGAGGATCCCTTGGCCGCTGCGGCTGGCCCACCTGGCCCTGGGAATGGGGGTGACGCTGCTCTTGTGCTGGCCCTGGTATGGAGCTAACTGGCTGTTTGTGCTCAGCAATGGGTGGGCCTATGCCGACACCGCCCACTACTACGTCACCTGTGCGGCGGGATCCCTGTGCTGGTGGACGGCCTACTTGCGCTGGTTGCCCCTGCAGATGGGCCCTTGGCTATGCCCCTTGCCACTGCTGAGCTTGTGGGGATCCCCAAGCCGGCGGGAGGCTCTCCTGTGGGGTCTCTACGGAGGGGGCTACCTTCTCTACACCCTGGTAGCCATTAAGGATGTGCGCTTTACTTTGCCGCTGTTGCCCCTGCTGGCCATCCTCTCGGCAGGAGGGCTGGCCAAGCTTTGGCGCTACTTGGGCGAGCGCTGGGGGGAAAGGGCGCTGCGCCGGGGAGTGGGCATGAGCCTAGCCCTAGGAGCTCTGGCCCTCTTGAACCTGGGGCAGCCCCTCGCTCCCGGCGTGGCTCCGCTCTGGAAAGGGATCCAGATGCGCTGGCAGGGGCAGCACCCTCAACAGGAGCTGACGCGGTGGATTGGATCCCGGGTGCAGCCAGGTTTGACCGCCACCCTAGGCGTTCTTCCCAACACCGAGCTGATCTCGTCGGAAACTCTCAGCTACTTGGCGGCCCTACAGCGCTGGCCCATCACCTTCCGCGGCGCCGGCCAAACCCCCTGGCCAGAGGTGGAGCTGGCGCTTCTGGATGGGTTTGTGGATGCGCCAGGGGAGCAAGGAATTGTCGGCCCCTACGGTCCAGCTAAGGAGCAAATTCGGCAACTCCTAGACAAAAGTCCTGACTGGCAGCAAGAGCATTTTGATCTGCCGGCGGTGGGCCGGCTGTCCACCTACTTCCCCAGCAAGCCCAGGGTTGTGCTGCAAGAGTTGCCCGCTGCGGCAGAGGCGGTGGAGCTGCTAGAGCTCCAGGTCTTGCCAGAGGAAGGGATCCCAGCCTGGCACTTGCGCTGGCAGGGGCCAGCCCAGGACTTGGCGCAAACCCTCGTCTGGGCGCGACTGGAAGATCCCCAGGGGCAGGTCTTGGCCAAGCGGGCCTGGGTGGTGGGACAGAACCGCCTGTTGCCCTACGCCGCCGGCAGTTGGCAGGTGGAGGAGATCTTGGCCTGGCCAGAGCTGGCAACCAAAGAAGGAATCCTCCACCTGGAGTGGCAACCTCCCCAGGGAAGGCGTCGGTCGTTCAGTCAGCCCTGGGAGGGATCCCGCAGCGGGAAAGGGGGATCCCTTATCTCCCCTGGAGATCCCCTCTTTCTCCTACGACAGGCGGCCAAGGCGGCTGTGCAGGGAGATCTCGAGGCCCTCTCCCTTTACCTCAACGCCTGGACAACGTTGCAATATCCAACTTTTCTCACCGATCCGGACCGAGCTTTGATCCGCCAACTGCTGGAGGGAGAACAACACTGGGCAGCCGCCCAGGGCCAGCGGGAAAAGCAGATCCAAAGCCACTACGAGCTGGCGTTGCTGGAGGTGGCTCTGTTGCGGCCGCAAGCAGCCCAGCAGCATTTTGAACAAATTGTCAAGTTGAATCCTGAAGACAACTGGGCACGGGCCTACTTGGCGTTTTTACGGGTCTTTTTTACCCGTGATTTCCAGGGCTTCCAGGGGCTGCGGCAAGAGCTGGTAAATGCTTTTCATCCTCTCTGCCAGAAAGCTGATCTGGATTGGAATTTAGAGGGGATCTGTGCTGCTCTTTTGCAAGAAAATCCAGCTCCATCTGAGAAACCTGAGATAGCAGGAAATCAGCAAAAGCCTTAGCCACAAGCGAAAGGCGCTTGGAGCGCAAATAGACCAGATACCAAAACCCCTGGATGGGAAACTCCTCCACATCCAAAATGGCTAAATGCTGTTGCCACCCCCCTAGAGCCAACACATGCTGGGACAAAACCGAAATGCCTAACCCGCCGATAATGCCCTGGCGAATGGCTTCGCCACTGCCTATCTCCATGCGGATGTTGAGCTTGAGGTTATGTTTGTCGAAGAGCCGCTCCACCGCCATGCGGGTGCCGGAGCCGGGCTCGCGGGCCAAGAAGGGCTCTTGAGCAATACGGGCCAGGGGGATCCGCTTCTGGCCCGCCAAAGGATGGTGAATAGGAGCCATCACCACCAAGGGATTTTCCAGGAAAGGCTGGGCTACCACATCCAGATCCTCTGGCGGCATCCCCATCACGTAGAGGTCGTCCATGTTGTTACTCAGCCGCTCCAGAACTTGCTGCCGGTTTAGCACCTTCAGGGACACGTCGATACCGGGATACTGCTGACAAAACGCCCCCAGCAGGCGGGGAATAAAGTATTTGGCTGTAGTGACCACACCAATGCTCAGTCGCCCTTGTTTTAACCCCTTCAGGTCGGCGAGGGTCATCTCAAATTCGTTCAACTGCTCAAAGATTTTTTGACAAGTTTGGTACAAAGCTTGCCCCGCCTCTGTGAGATAGAGCCGCTTGCCCACCTGCTCAAACAGCGGCAGCCCCACCGATTTGCTCAATTGCTTGATCTGCATGGAAATCGTGGGCTGGGTCAGGTAAAGCTCCTCAGCGGCACGGGTGAAGCTGAGATGACGGGCAGCAACCTCGAAGATTTGCAACTGGTGCAGCGTAATGGCCTTCATGGAGAATCAAGGATCACTAAAGGTTTACTCTTAAATCATAAAACTCAATCTATGACCCTTGGCGAGATTTCCCTGAGAGCTCGCCGGCTCGAGCGGGTCTCCGCGGGCTCTTCTTCTGGAGGACGGAGAGGGACTGGCGAGCCGTTTAGCTACTGTGAGAATGTCGAAGGCCAGGTGCTACCACCCCTTTTTGGGCAGATCTGGAGGAGAAGGGTAAATTAGGATAGGAAGACACGGTTGTGCGGTGTGGAGCAGCGCCTGGTTTTTTCCCGGAGCAGCGCAGATGGCAGTTTACGAAGGCAATTTTGTTCAGACGGGGGATCTGCGTCTGGCCATTGTTATCAGTCGGTTTAACGATTTGATTGCCGGCAAATTGTTGGAGGGGTGCCAAGATGCCCTGAAGCGGCATGGCATCGATGTCAGCTCGGAGAGCCAGCAGGTGGACTATTACTGGGTGCCCGGCAGCTTTGAGGTGCCTATGTTGGCCTGCCAACTGGCGCAGTCCCGCCGTTACGATGCCATCATCTGCCTGGGGGCGGTCATTCGGGGCCAAACCCCCCATTTCGACTATGTGGCAGCAGAGGTGGCCAAGGGGATCGCGGCAGCCAGTTTTCGCACCGGCGTGCCGGTCATCTTCGGGATCCTCACCGCCGATACCCTACAGCAGGCGCTGGAGCGGGCTGGGATCAAGAACAACAAAGGCTGGGAATACGCCATGAGCGCTCTGGAGATGGCCACCCTGATGCGCCAAGTAGCTCCCCTCTTGCAAGGGAGCGACAGGGCTGCCAGCAATGGGGCGGCCTCCCGCCCCTCTCTGCCCGGTGGAGCGGAAGCCCTGCAGCCGGGGGTAACTCTGGAGGGTGCCGCCTACTGACGGCGGGTTAAACGGGTGAGCACCTCGTTGGAACGCTGCACAAAGGCCCGTGCGGCTGCCGGGTCAAAGCTTTTCTGGGTAATCAGCGCCAGATCGTAGATGTGGTTGCAGATGAGGTTGACCAGCTCCGGATCCCGCCCCTCCTCGGCCAGAGCCTGCAGGTTTTGGATCAAGGGGTGGGCGGTGTTGAGCACCAGCGTGTGCTCTTCCAAAAACTCCATTGGCTTCTGTTGCAGGATGGCATTAAGCTCCTGCAGGCGCCGCAGCGCCTCCGGCAGCAGGATCATAGCCGGAACCGACTCCGACTTGAGGGCCTCGGCTTTGATCTGCAGCTTCTCTTTGCCCAAAGCCTGACGAAAGAGATCCACCAGCTTTTCGCTGCGGGTTTTTTGTGTTACCGGGTCGACGAGCTCGGCAGCTTTGTCTTTTTGGATCAGCGTCTCGTCCAGCTCGGAATCCACCCGCTTAAATTGGATCCCTTCTTCCCGATACTCCCGCTCCAGGAAGCTGCTGAAGTGGCTGTCGATCCAGCTATCCAGCATAATGACTTCTAGTCCTTGGGAGCGGTGCAGGTCGATATAGGCGCTCTGGGCTGCCTCGTCGGTGGCGTAGTAAACCCGCTTATTCTGTTTCTCCCGCGTGCGCTCCAGGTACTCTTTGAGGGTCACGTACTCAGGTTTATCGGCAGGGGATCCGGCCAATCGGAAGATGAGAATGTCTTTAATCTGGGCGAAGAACTTGTCGTTGTTCATCGCCCCAAATTTCATGAAGAGGCTGATATCCGGCCAGACCTTGACATATTTTTCGTAGTCTTCTTTGTAGAGCTCGTTGAGGCGATCCGCCACCTTTTTGGCCACGTGATCCCCAATGCGCCTGACGGTACGGTCATTTTGTAAAAAACTGCGGGAGACGTTGAGGGGAATGTCTGGGCTGTCGATGGCGCCGCGCAGAGGCAGGAGGAATTTGGGAATGACTTCTTCGCAGTTATCCTGGACAAAAACTTGGTTGCAATACAGCTTGACCTGACCCTTAGTGGGATCGATATCAGGCCGCAGCTTGGGGAAGTAGAGGATCCCTTGCACGATGAAGGGGTAATCTGTGTTGATGTGTACCCAGAAGTGGGGATCCTCTTGGAAGGGATAGAGGTAGCGGTAAAACTCTAGGTAATCCTCATCCTTGAGCTCAGAGGGAGGAATCTTCCAGAGGGGCTTTTGCCGGTTAATGACTTCTCCGTTGAGTTTAATGGGGACGGGAATGAAGTCGCAGTATTTGCGCACCAATTCGCGGATGCGGCCCGGCTCCAGGTACTCCTCGCTATCCGGGCTGAGGTAAAGGGTAACCGTGGTGCCGATGGCGGAGCGCTGGGAATCGGAAAGGGTAAAAGTTGGGCTGCCGTCGCAAGACCATTTCACAGGGGTGCTGCCCGGCTGATAGGAAAGGGTGTCGATCTCCACCCGCTGCGCCACCATAAAAGAGGAATAGAACCCCAGGCCAAAGTGGCCGATGATCGCCTGTTCTGCGTCTTTGCCTTTGTACTTTTGAAGGAACTCCTCAGCGCTGGAAAAGGCCACTTGGTTGATGTATTTTTTCACCTCTTCGGCAGTCATGCCGATGCCAGTGTCGCTGACCGAGAGGGTCTTGGCCTCTTTGTTGAGCGCAATCGTGATTTCTGGCTCCGGGGGATCCGCCACTTCGCCAGCCAGTTTGGCCATCTTCAGCTTGGCAATGGCATCGGCGGCGTTGGAGATCAGCTCTCGCAAAAAGATCTCCCGATCCGAATAGAGAGACTGCTTGATGATGGGGAAGATGTTCTCGGTGTGGATGGTGATGGATCCCTGTTCCAGCACAGTCATAGATGGCTCAGCACGCAAACAAGCTAGTGCCAATCTACAGAGGCAACAGAGGCCCCGACAAGCCGAACTGTTTCCAGAAATCCGCACTCGCCACCGAACCGGCCCTAGAGCTGAGCCCCTCTGGCCGGACTCTGCGCCTGGTCAATATCGAGGGTAAGCTGCTGGGCCCAATCTTGGCCGATGCGAATGGTGATGTCGGAGTTGAGCACGCCGGTGGATTCCACCCGCAGCTCTCCTAGCCCAAGGGCGGCCCGCACCTGCTTGGCTCCCTCGCGATCCCCGCTTTGGGCGAGGATCTCTGTTTGCGGCAACACCTGGGGGCTGTCTTCGACGGCAAAAACCTGGGTATAACCCTGTCTAACCAGTTCTTGCACCATGCGGCGGGCCATTCCCGGCTTGCCGGTAGCATTTTGCACGGCTATGCGCAGGCGTTGCGGCGGAATGCGGGCTACCTCTGCCTCTAGGCCAAAGTGGGAGACAACCACCCGTCGGATCGCGGCTGGATCCGGCAGCCAATAGCTGGTGGAAAATTCTCCTGGCTGACTGAAGCGGCCCGGCAACAGCACCAGGTCGATGCGATCGCCCCCAGAGGTGAGGACAAACTTGGCCAAGCTCAGAACCTCTTCCCAGGTGAGGTTGGTATCCAGGTGGGTGCGGACGACCTGCAAAACCTTCGGGATCCGAGGCCAAACGGCGGGGGAGAGCAGTTCTCGACTCAGGGCCCGCAGCAGTTCCTGTTGCCGTTGCACCCGACCAATATCCCCCAACCCCAGGTGATCGCGGCGAAAGCGGGCAAAGTGGTGGGCTTGTTCGCCGTTGAGGCGTTGCCAGCCGGGCTCCAGGTTGATGAATAGCCGCTGCGTGTGATCTACGTAGTGCATCGGCTCCGGCACGTAGACTTCCACACCGCCCACCGCATCGATCAGCTCTTCCAGGGCATCGGTATTGAGGCGAACGTAGCGGTCAATCGGGATCCCGCCCAGCAAGGTGCTGACCACCTGGGCCGTTAGAGCTGGTCCACCCACCAGGTTGGCTGCATTGATCTTGGTGACACCAAAGCTGGGCAAGCGCACGCGGGTATCGCGGGGGATGGATAGGACGGTAATCCGCCGCGCTTGGGGATCGAAGCGGGCCAAGAGAATGGTGTCGGTGCGGGTGTTGAGACGCTCCCGTTCTCTGGACAAGGGCAGGGCGGGATCCGGGTTGTCGGTGCCGAGAATGAGGATATGCAACGAGCGATCCAGAGCTGCCGCCCGCAAAGCATCCGGACGGAAGGCTTCTTGTTCGCCGGGAGTGAGGGAAGTGGGGATCACCGGACGGGGCAACATCACAGCCAAGAAGGCGCCGGCGGAGCCCGCCAACACAGCCGTGAATCCCAACAACAGCCAAAGGATCCCCTGGCGAATGGCCTGCTGACGAGCGGCGCGGACACGGTCTGGGCGGGGTGGATAGTGGAAAGAGGACATCAGGTCAAACCGGGCCTCGCGAGCGCCTGCAGGAAGGGGTGTACTGTCTAGGTGGTGTTGCCAACCCCACCAATTCAAGGTCATGTTACCGCATCCTTATTCTCTAGGACTGTCCATACCCAACTTCGGCGAGATGGCAGCTTCCCCGGCGGGATCCCTGCAACTGTTGCTGGCGAAGTCGGAGGTGCACTTGTGGCTCCAAGTCTTGCCGCCGCTGGCGGAGTTGCTCTCTCAGCTTGATCTTCTTTCTCAGGAGGAACGGCAGCGCGCGGAGCGTTTACAGCGGCTGGAGGCTCGGCGTCGCTTTCTGGGTGGTCGTTTGCTATTGCGAACCCTGCTTGGCCGCTACAGCGGCCTCCCTCCCCACGCGATCCCCCTCGGCTACACCACTGCCGGCAAGCCCTATTGGCCGGATCCACCCCTACCGCTGCAGTTCAACCTCAGCCACTCCCACGAGTGGATCCTGGTTGGCTTGACGTTGCAGCGTCGAATTGGCGTGGACCTAGAGCGGATCCGGCCCGTGCCCCGCTGGCAGCGCATTGCCCAGCGCTATTTTTCCGCCGCCGACCAGGCCCGCCTATGGATCTGTCCACCAGCAGAGCGGGAGAGGGTTTTCTTGGAGCTGTGGACGCAGAAAGAAGCTCTCCTGAAAGCCATGGGCGTGGGGCTGGCTGGAGCCAGGATCGGGGCCGGGGATCCCTGTTGGCTGACCCTGCCTCTGCCGGTTGCCGAGGGCTATGTTGCCGCTGTGGCGATGGAACAGCGGGAAGCCGGCGAGGCAGCTCCGACTGTGCGGCTCTATGAAAGTGCCGCTCCCCTGACCCCCACTTGAGCTGCTATCTTGGGTTTCCAAGCTAAGTTTTCAGGGTGTCGCCATGTGGAGTGGGCTGCGTCACTTCCTCATTTTGGGCCTCTGTCTGTGGATTGGGTTCGTCGGGATCCCGCATCCGGCATGGGCGCGAGATCTGTCGCGGCAAACGCCCCAGGACAAAGCTGTCGAGTTAGGTACTGCCGACAACCAGTTGGTCTTTGTGCCCAAAGAGCTCTTTTTTCGCAACGGCAACCTCTATCGTTTGCACTTGAGCAACCCCAGCCAGTTGAAGCACTATTTCAGTGCCAAAGATTTTGCCGATGCCGTTTGGACTCGCAAGTTGGAAGTGGCCGGTGTGGAAATCAAGGGCCAGATCCGAGAACTGGAGCTGAAGCCAGGCGCGGCGGTGGAGTGGCAATTTATTCCTTTGAAATCTGGGGTTTACTCTCTGGTTTGCACCATTCCCGGCCATGCCGAAGCGGGTATGATCGGGCAGATCACGATTGGCGACTAGGCTATCTCCTGGGCTAGGGGAGCAAAAGGGGATAGAAAAGAGAAGAACGCTGCCAGGCAAATCCTTCTATGAGAAACCCCCTCACGTCCCCAGTGCAGCGCTGGAGCCGGCGACCTCAGGCAGCCTCTTCTCGAAAAGCCCAGCCCCCCCTTTCCGAGCGGGTTGTCGGCTACGCCCTAGCGCTTCTCTCCCTCACTGCCGTCCACGGGATCCGCTACTACAACGAGCCGCAACTGACCGTTGGCAGCCGCTCCCCGCAAACGTTTCTCGCCCCTGCAGCGGCAGAGATCGAGGACGTGGAGGCCACCCAGGCCCGGCAAGCCGAGGCGCGACGGCGGGTGGTACAGGCCCTCAAAATCAACAGCGCCGCCAACGAGAGCATGCGGCAAAATCTGGAGGCCCTCCTGGCCGCAGTGGAGGCGATTCGGCAAGAGGCCGGCCCTCTGCCCTACGTTTCCGTTCAGTTGCTCTCCCTGCCTACTCAGATCTATCTGCGCCAACTGCCACCCGAAGAATGGGAGGCCTTACAGGCGGCAGTGCGGGAAACGGCCATCGGCACCCCCTCGACCGCTCCGCCTTTTCCGGCACAAAGGCGTCCGGAGCAGCTTCCCCCCGACCAGCGGGCCAGGCAAGAGCTGGTCCAGGTTTGGCAGCGGGCCTGGTTGGATGGAGCGGCCACTCAGACGGCGGCGACGGATCCCTATACCCAGCTAATTGCCCAGGTGGAGGCGGCACAGCAGCGCTACCAAGGGGCTTTGCCGTCTCTGGAACAGCTCACCCCCCCTGTCCCGGCCACGGTTCTCAACTTGACGGAGGCCGACTGGCAACATTTGCAAAACTTGAGCCGGCGGGTCTTGGAGCGCCTGCAGAAGATAGGCATTGTGGATGGCCTGCCCCGCGAGGTGCGCGCCGAAGGGATCCAAGCCCAACTGGACGATCTGGCCTTTCCGGGCAGTGCCGCCCAGCGGCGGGAGCTGCAGGGGCTGGTCTATCAGTGGCTGCAGCAGGTGCTGATCCCCAATCTGGAGGTGGATCCGCAGCGCACCGAGCAGCGCATTCGCGCCGAGCTGGAAAAAGTTGAGCCCGTCCTGATCTCGGTTGCCGAGAACCAGGTAATTGTGCGAGTGGATCAGGTCATCACCCCCGAGATCTTTTTGATTTTGGATCACTTTGGTTTTACCCAGCGCCGGATCAACATCTGGGGCCTGGTGGGGGTAGCTGGCGTCATGGGCTTGGGCCTGGCTGTCTTCGTGCCTTTGCAGCAACGCTTGCAGCCGGGATTGCGCCGCCGGGATCGGGTGTTGATCCTGATGGTTTCCCTGACTGCTCCCCTGTTGGCGGCCTTGTTCAAGCTGGAGTTCAGCTCTTTGCCGGCGGTGGGGCTGTTGCTGGGCAGTTTTTACGGGGCTGGGCTGGGCCTGGTGGTAGTGGTGGGCCAGGCGTTGTTTTTGCCCTTGGTCTCTGCTGCCAACCTACTCACCTTTGTGCCCTTACTTTCCGGCAGTGTGGTGGCCTGCGCCCTGGCCGGGCGCTCGCGTTCCCGCGAAGAGCTGGCCCTGCTGGGAGGAGGGGCGGCGGCAGTGCAGATGCTCACCTATGCGGCTGCTAGCTTGACCACAACGGGCGGCATCGACCTATTGGCGATGGCCTTGGGGGGAGGGATCACGCTGGGGTGGAGCATTGTGGCCCTGGGGGCCAGCCCCTACCTGGAGCGCCTGTTCGACCTGGCCACCCCCATTCGCCTCATCGAGTTGAGCAACCCCAACCGCACCTTGCTGCGGCGGCTGGCGGCAGAGGCCCCTGGCACCTTTCAGCACACCCTGTTTGTGGCCACTTTGGCGGAACGGGCCGCCCAGAAGTTAAACCTCAACGTGGAGCTGGTGCGCACCGGCACCCTCTACCACGACATCGGCAAGATGTTGCAGGCCCGCTACTTCATCGAGAACCAAATGGGCGGCCTCAACCCCCATACGCAACTGGACGATCCCTACCGCAGCGCCCAGATCATCAAAGCGCACGTCAGCGATGGGCTGCGCCTGGCCAAGCAATACAATCTGCCCACCGCCGTCCAAGCTTTTATCCCTGAGCACCAGGGGACGATCCTGATTGCTTACTTTTACCATCAAGCCCAGATGAAAGCCGGAGATCAACCGGTGCCCGAGGAGCCGTTCCGCTACGATGGCCCCATCCCCCAGAGCAAGGAGACAGGGGTGGTGATGCTGGCCGATGCCTGTGAGGCGGCCCTGCGCAGCATGACCCTGAGCGACGGCTTCGGCCCTGAGGTGGTTGAGCGGGCTAAGGCCGTTGTCCGCAAAATCGCCCAGGCCCGTTGGCAAGATGGCCAACTGGTCGATAGCGGTCTGACGCTGCGGGATTTGGAGGTGGTGGCAGACGCTTTTGTGGAGGTGTGGCGGGAATCCAACCACGAGCGCATTCCCTACCCCAGTCCTGCCCCTGCCCTGCCCTCGCCTGAGTCCGACGCTGCCCAGGCCCAGATGCCCGTGCTGATGACTCCTTCAACGGGATCTCCCTAGCCTCGGCGAGCTGAGTAGGTCGAGAAAAGTCTAGTCCCAGAGCTCATCCATCGGTACGATAAGGGATCATTTGCGCCGGTGGCGCGTGGCGCTGTTGCGAAGCGACACAGCTCCAAGTTTGACCTGCACTCAAGCTCTCCGCTTAGGATCCGTTACCCTCGTTTTTGGATGGCCTGCTGAATGCCTCATGTAGCTCCTGCTTCGTCCACCCATCTGCAAGCTTCGGCAGTCCCTATTCAGATCCCGCCGCTCTCTCAACCCAGCTCTGTCCAACTTTCGCTGGTCGTTCCCACCTATAACGAGGCCTCCAGCATTTGCAGCCTGATCCGGCAGTTGTGCGCCCACCTCGACACGATTCTACCGGGAGCCTACGAGCTGATTGTGGTGGACGACAACAGCCCGGATTACACCGCCAAGTTGGCCCAGGAACTGCAAGAGGAGCTTCCCCAACTCAAAGTTATCTGCCGCCAGCGGGAACGGGGCCTGGCCACGGCTGTGTTGCGCGGATGGCAAGCGGCCCGCGGCGAGGTGCTGGGGGTGATGGACGGGGATCTGCAGCATCCGCCGGAGATCATTCTCAAGCTATGGCCTGCCATCCAAGAGGGAGCAGACCTAGTGGTGGGCAGCCGCTACGTGGGGTCGGGGGGGGTGAGCCACTGGAACCTGGGCCGGCGCCTCGTCTCTCGGGGAGCTCAAGCCATCGGGCTGGTTTTGCTGCCAGGGGTTTTTAGGCGGGTGTCGGATCCGCTCAGCGGGTTATTTCTGGTCAGACGCCAGGCCATTGCCGGGATCCCGCTCAGCCCCAAGGGTTACAAGCTGCTGATCGAGGTGCTGGCACGGGGCCGGGTGACAACCATTGCTGAAGTCAGCTACATCTTTCAGGAGCGCCAAAACGGCGAGAGCAAAATTCAACTGCAAACCTGTCTTCAGTATCTCCACCATCTCATTCACCTGCGCTTCTCGCTAGGGCAGGTGGGAGCCTTTTTGCGCTTCAGCACAGTCGGCCTGTCAGGCACGGTGGTGGACATGGTTTTGCTCTATTTGTTACACGACCCGGCCAACTTAGGATGGGATCTCATCACGAGTAAGCTGATCGCTTCGGAAATGGCCATTCTCAATAACTTCCTGTGGAACGATCTGTGGACGTTTCGCCATGTTACCCGATTGCAGCCGGGCCTCTCGAACCGCCTGAAGCGGCTGGCCAAGTTTAATATGATCTGTTTGATCGGCCTGTTTCTTAACTCTTCGCTGGTGATTTTGCTGAGCGAGCGCTTGGGCATTCACTATCTGTTGGCCAACTTAATTGCGATCGGTATTGTTGTATTCTGGAACTTCTACCTCAACTCCAAGCTGAGCTGGAAAAGTGCAGAGGCTAAGCTGGATCCCGGGGGCGACAAGTCTTGAGCGTCTGGTTATTTCAGACCCAATTAAGACACTCCTGAAGCGCTCTGCTCCAGTGCCCTCATCCTCAACTCCTCTCCCAAGGAGTTAAGGATCGGCTTCTCGATCGGTTCCATTGCCATTGGATAGAGATCAGGCCATGTCAAGGGGAATTGGGACGGATCCCCTCTAGGGTGATGATCTCCTGGATAACCGAGCGAACCACAGGAGCCGCCGTTGTCGATCCGAAGGCATCTTCTCCCCGCGGCTCGTCGATCACGGCCAAGATCACGTACTGGGGGCGAAGGGCGGGGAAATAGGCCACAAAACTGGTGATGCGCTTGCCAGGCAGATAGCCTCCCCGCGGCCCTGCCTTTTGGGCCGTGCCCGTCTTGCCGCCGATTTCATATCCCTCGATCTTGGCCGATTGCCCGGTGCCAAAATCCACCGCATCTCGCATTTGGATGCGCACCGCCAGGGTAGCCTGCTCCGACAGCACCCGCACCGGCTGGGGTTGCGGGGATCCCCAAACCAAGGTGTCTGTATCCTTTTCGACCAGACCGCGCACCACGTGGGGCCGCACTTTCAGCCCGCCGTTGGCGATGATGCAGTGCAAGGTGGCTAACTGCAAAGGCGTGAGGGCCAATCCCTGGCCAAAGGCGACGGTGGCCCGCTCCACCGGTACAGTTACAAATTGCCGCAGGGGCTTCAGGCGGCTGGGCGGCTCAAAGGGCAGATCGACACCGCTGCGCTCGTTCAATCCCAGCCGCAGGAGGGCATGGTAGTACTGGCGGGGATCCAGCTTTTGCATCAGGTGCACCATGCCTACGTTGCTAGACAGGCGCAGAACCTCGGTAACGCTCAGCCAGCCATGGGCACCCCGCTGGCGGTAGTCGTGGTTTTGGATGGGCCAGCGACCAATCCAGATCTGCCCCGCGTCGTAGACCCGTTCGTTGGCCGTGAAGGCGCCGGCATCGAGCCCAATGGCGATGTTGATGGGCTTGAAGGTGGATCCCGGCTCGTACAAATCCGTAACAGCCCAGTTGCGAAAAAGGGCAGGGTCATACTCGAAGTAGCGGTTGGGATCGTAGGTGGGCTCGCTCACCAGGGCCAGGATCTCTCCCGTGTGAGGTTGCAGGACGATCACCGTGCCCCGTAGGGCTTGAAACCGTTCCAGTTGCGTTTTCAGGGCGGCGCGAGCAGCCCTTTGCAGCCGCATATCCAGGGTGAGTTGCAGCACCGTCTCGTGGGATTGCAACAGTCCTTCGGGCACTTCGGCCGCCAACAACTGGCCGTAGCCGTCGCGGGGAAGGGTAAGGTGCTGAACCGTCCGCTCCAGCAAGACCTGTTGAGAGTACTCCAGCCCCGCTTGGCCGCGGTGATCCAGATCCACATAGCCCACCACTTCGGCGGCCATTTCCTTCTGGGGATAGACCCGCTGCCGCTCGCTCACCAGCTCCAGGCCGTCCAGATACAAGGCCTGAATTTGAGTCGCCACTTCCGGCGACAGCCAGCGCTCCAGCCGTACCGCGTGAGTGGCCGACAACTGCTGGGTCAGTTGCTCAACTGGCCGCCGCAGCAGAGGGGCCAGAGCAGTGGCAATCTCCTGGGGGGTACGCTTGCCGAAGAGGCGGGGATGGGCCCAAAGGGTATAGGCAGGGCGATCTACAGCCAACAGCTCCGCCTGCTGCCGAGCTAAGGAGTGGCGGTCCACAATCGAGCGGCGGGGGATGAAGGGCCGGAGCTGGGCCCGCTGCTGGGCCTCGGCCCGCTTTTGTAAGAGCGGGCCCTGGTGATGTTGTAAATAGACCAAACGTGCCCCCACCCCCACCAGGGCGACAGCCAGAACCAGGCCCACCGCCGCGATGCGAAAGTTTAGTTGTCGGACTGTCGGGATCCGCTCCCCCAAAAGCCACGCCAGCCGGGATCCCTGGGGCCGGTGGCTGGGCGGCCAAGGGGGCCAAGCAGGTCTGCCCCGCTGCCGTTGGGCAAGTTGCCGGCTTCTCTGTCTGGTCTGCAAAGGTTGCTGGCCCAAACCGGCTCCAGACCTGTCTTCCACTGCCACTCCTGTGTAGATACCACCGTTAGTTTGCCGCCCATCGCCTTGTCCGGCCAGCTTTCGCCTCATTGGGTGGAAAATCCCTGTTGACGCAACGCTTCAAAGAGGGCGATCGCCACCGCATTGCTGAGATTGAGGCTGCGCACCGGCCCGCTCAGGGGGATGCGCACACTGGGATAGGTTTCCAAGAACATAGGATCCAGGCCACGGCTTTCGCTGCCGAACACCAGCCAGTCTCCTGGCTGATAGGCCACCTCGGTGTAGAGGGCCTTGCCGCGCACGCTAAAGCACCAGAACCGCGCCTCGGGGTGGGCTTGCACCAGAGCAGACCAAGAGGGATAGCGATGCAGTTGGACGTGCTCCCAGTAGTCCAGCCCCGCCCGCCTGAGGTAGCGATCCGAGAGGCGAAACCCCAAGGGATCCACCAGGTGGAGGGGCGTGCGGGTAGCTGCACAGGTGCGGGCGATGTTCCCCGTGTTGGCCGGGATCTCCGGAGCTACCAAAACAACATGGAAGGGCATGAGCCGCTCTCAATGGCTGCCAAACCCGCGGCTACCGCCTCCCTTTTTGCCCCCACCTTTGCCCGGCTTGCGGCTGGGCTGCTGTCGCGGCGGCGCTGCAGAACGTCCTCGCCACTGGGGGCCGCCCACCGGCAGTGGGCCTCGTCCACCCGGCATCCCTGCAAGGCCGCCCAGGCTCATGCTGCGCATCATGTCGCGCATGCGCTGAAAATCGCTCACCAGCCGGCTGACATCCTCCAGCTTGTGGCCAGAGCCCAGGGCCACCCGCCGCTTGCGGCTGACGCTGCGGGCCAAGAGATCCGGGTTGCGGCGCTCTTCGGGGGTCATGGAGTTGATCATGGCCTCGGCGCGGGCCAGTTGGTCTTGTCCTTTTTGCAATTGTTCCTCGCTGATTTTGCCCATCCCCGGCATCAGCCGCAGCAGCCCCGCCAGGGATCCCATGCGCTTGATCAGGCGCATTTGTTTGAGGAAATCGGTGAAATCGAACTGGGCGGTCATCATCTTTTCCGCCATCCGGGCGGCATCTCCCAGGTCGATTTCCTCCTGGGCTTTTTCCACCAGGCTGAGGATGTCTCCCATGCCCAAAATGCGCGAGGCCATGCGATCCGGGTAAAAGGGATCCAAGGCCTCCACCTTTTCGCCGACGCCGACGAACTTGATGGGCTGGCCGGACACCTGGCGAATGGAAAGGGCTGCCCCGCCGCGGCTATCGCCGTCCAGCTTGGTGAGGATGGTGCCGGTAAGACCCAGCCGCTCGTGGAAGGCCTGGGTGAGGTTGGCGGCCTCCTGCCCGATCATGGCGTCCACCACCAGCAGGATCTCGTGGGGCTGCACCGCCGCCTTGATCCGCTCCAGCTCCGCCATCATCTCCAGGTCGATCTGCAAGCGACCGGCGGTATCCAAGATAACGTAGTCGTAGCCCTGTTCCCGCGCGGCTGCCACTCCCTGGCGGGCGATCTCGACGGGATCCGTCTTGCCCAGGTCGAAGACAGGGATCTGAATCTGCTGGCCCAGGGTCTTGAGCTGGTCGATGGCCGCCGGACGATAGATGTCGCCGGCCACCAGGAGCGGCCTTTTGCCCTGCTTGCGCAAATACAAAGCCAGCTTGGCACAGGTGGTGGTTTTGCCGGATCCCTGCAGGCCGACCATGAGCACAATGGTGGGGGGCTGTTCCGCCTGGGCAATGGGCACATTCGCCTCCCCCATTACCTTCACCAGCTCGTCGTGGACGATCTTGATAAACTGCTGGTCTGGCGTCACCCCCAGGATGACCTCAGCTCCCAGAGCGGCCTGCCGCACGTCCTCGATAAACTGCTTCACCACCTGGAGGTTGACGTCGGCGTCCAACAGGGCGCGCCGCACCTCCCGCAGGGCTTCTTGGATGTTGGTTTCGGTGATCTTGTCCTGGCCGCGCAGTTTTCTCCAGGCCAGTTCCAACTTCTCGGAGAGGGCATCAAACATGAGCGCTGTTCATCCTGTCAAGGGCTGCTAGGGCATTTCCTACCATAGTTCAATTGGGGCAGCTCCATCTTGGGGATCCCGGCCCCAGCCGCTACCTGGGCCGAGAAAGGCTGGCTACTTTACGAAAGTTTAAGCAACAATAGAAGGCGTCGCTTGCAGACTGGCCATGGTCAGCGTCGCTTCCCGCTCCTACAGCACCACCGACTGGCAGTTGGGCTATCGCTCTTTACGCCAGGAGTATGACTATTGGGCGACGGAAATCGAGGGGCGGATCCCCGAAAGGCTGCAGGGAACCCTCTTTCGCAACGGGCCTGGCAAGCTGGAGGCGGGATCCCAGCGCTACGGCCATCCCTTCGACGGCGACGGCATGGTGTGTGCCATCACCTTTATTGACGGGCGGGTGCATTTCCGCAACCGGTTTGTGCGCACTCCCGAGTTTGAGGCCGAGGAGAAGGCGGGACGGGTGCTCTACCGCGGCGTATTCGGCACCCAGAAGCCGGGAGGCTGGTGGGCCAATTTCCTCGATCTGCGCTTCAAAAACCCCGCCAACACCAACGTTATCTACCAAGGCGGCAAGCTCCTGGCGCTTTGGGAGGCCAGCGCTCCCTATCGGCTCAACCCCGCCACCTTGGCCACCGAAGGGAGCGAGACCTTTGCCGGTGCCCTTGCCCCCAACCAGCCGTTTACGGCGCATCCCCGCCGGGATCCAGCCACGGGGGATCTCATGGCCTTTGGGGTGCAGACAGGACCTTCCTCCACGCTGCTGTTTTACCGCGTCGACGCCCAAGGAAGGCTGGTGGAAAAGCGGGACTACCGCCTGCCGGGTTTTGCCTTTCTGCACGACTTTGTCTGGACGCCCCGCTACTGGATCTTTTTCCAGAATCCGGTGGCCTTCAACCCCTTGCCCTATATGCTGGGCCTGCAGCCGGCGGGCACCTGCTTGACCCTAAAAAAAGGAGAGCCCACCCGCATTTGGCTATTTCCCCAACAGGGCGAGCCGCTGCAACTGCAAACGGAGCCGGGGTTTGTTTTCCACTTTGTCAACGGCTACGAGGTTGGGGATCAGGTGGTGGTGGATGCCGTTCTCTACGAAGCCTACCCTGCCCTGGAGCCAGGGGCTGACTACTTGCAAATTGACTTTGCCCAGGTGCCAGCCGGCAAGCTGTGGCGCTTTGAGCTGGATCCCAAGGCGGGCAAGGTTAAGCGGGAGCTACTGCTGGATCGCTCGGTGGAGTTTCCGGCTATCCATCCGGCCCGTATGGGGGGATCCCATCGCTACATCTACATTGGGGCTACCCATGCTCCCGGCCCCAACGCCCCCCTGCAGGCCATTCTCAAGTTGGACACGACAACAGGCCGCAGCGAGCAGTACAGCTTTGCCCCCCGCGGCTTTGTGGGAGAGCCGGTATTCATCCCCGATCCTGAGGACGCTGCAGAGGAAGCCGGCTGGATTGTAACAGTGGTCTTTGATGCCGCCAGTCAGCGCTCGCAGGTGGTGATCCTGGATGCCTCAGACCTGGCTGCCGGCCCGGTGGCGCGGATCCCCTTGCGGCATCACATTCCCTACGGCCTCCACGGCAGTTTCACCCCTCAGACATGGGTAGAGGCCAGATAGGGAAGGGATCTTGGCATGGCTGGGTTAGTCCCGGGCCGCCGGGCGCGAGCTGAGGAAAAGGTGCGGCTCTGTAGCTCAACATTCTGCAACCTGGGCCGGAGCAGTTGCTACTATCGGCTAGACTTCAGCTACAGTGTTGACAACCGCTGAACCGCGACTTGTTGGGCGCAGGCCTTGGGCGGGTCTGCTAAGCTGACGGGAGGAAAAGAGGAAGGCTGGTAAAGCTCGGTGGTGTGTTGAGCGGGTCTTGGGTCAAGGGCAGAGGTAAGCCCTGTTTTGGCAACGGCAGATGTCTTGCACTGCCTCCCAGCGTCGTCGCCCACCGCTGGGCATTCTGGTAAACATCCTGGATTGACTGCAGCGGAACCGTTACGATGTCCTCAGATCTGAGACCTCCCCTTCGAATTGTACGGCCCCCCAGGCCCACCTCAACCAGCGAGCCCAGGGGATCAGCTCAAGATGTCGGGTCAGCTGCTGGTGGGGGCCAGCCTGTTGTCGCCGCCGCCGCTACGCTAGAGCAGAAGAAAGCGATGGGGAGAGAGCGACCTTGCCTGGAGCCCATCCCGCCGCCCGGGGAGAAGATGCAGTACCGGGCGATTGGCCTCATCGAGGGGCGTTACATTCCCTCGCCCAACCACTTCACTCGCGGGATTTTGCGCACCTCGGATGGTTTAGATCTCAATGCGGTACTGCTAGGCCGGGTGATGAGCCTGGTGCGCAAGTACCTGAAGCCGGAACGCAACTATTTGTGGGTGGTCTATCCCCGCACCCGCGACAAGAGCCAGGATCTGCACGTGCAGTTGATGGGGGTGTGGGCCCCAGAAGAAATGGGGCAAACTCTGCCAGAGGGATCCCGTCCGACGGTGGTGCCGGACTGGTTTTCCATTCGCGGCGAGGTCGTTTTCCAATCGCAGGAAAAAGGGTTCATTATCGTCAAAATCCGTCAATCCGGCAAAAAGAACTCCGCCGGCTCTTCCCCTCAGCGGGCCCAGACGGCCAAGGGCGCCGCATCGCCTGCGGCAACAGCTCCCAAGCCTCAGGCTTTTAAACTGCGCCTGATCGGATCCTTGCCGGGCAAAGGAGTGGGCATCTTCTGGGATCTGCAGGTGCGCCGCCGCGGATCCCTGCTCTACGTGGAGGCAGGAACTCCCATCGGTCCTGTGCTCAAGGCGCCGCCACGCCCGAAGCGTTCCACTCCCCGCCCCAAACTCAAGAAACACTCTCCCCCCTCCACTCGCGGGCAACAGCTAAGCTCAGCTCAACCTTATTCGCCCTCGGATCCTGCCAAAGCACCCAAGCCAGCTAAGCCGATCAAGAAAAAACCTCTGTAGCCTCCATTCCTGGATACGAAGTTGTCTCTACTGCACTTCTGATATTGACCTCGTTGTAATAAACCTTTCACCGTGGTTGCGACATGGCAGAGTCAAACCCCCCTCCCAACAAAGATGAATTTATTTCCCCTCGCTATCCCTACTGGGGTGAGATAAAGCCGCAGAACTTAATTTTCGATGCCAATCTCCAAGAATTTAGCAATAAGGTGTCGCTGATTTGTAGCTTAGAAACGGGGGGCAAGATCACGCCGGAAGAGGCCTATCGCCAAATTAAAGAGCTGTGGAAACAGCTCAAACAGACCAAAAAAGCCATCCTTGACGATCCCAGGTGGAATGAACCTCCTCCCGAGTTACCGGAGGAAGAGTAGCGGGCCGGATCCTCCAGTTCGAAGCGCTCCTAGCTTAACCGCAAACAGTGTACACTGGGGGCGGATGCCAGGCCCATTCAGGGGACATGCGGACTTTTCCTTCTCCGGAGGTGCTCCGTCGGCTGCCGGCTGGGGCTGCCGATGGGGCCATCATTTTGGGTACGTTGGTTCTCCTGGGCTTGGTGGCGCAGGTGGGGGCAGGGACTTTTGAGCGGTTTCAGCCGCCGGCGGTGGTACCTCATATCGACTTGGATCCGCGCAACCTGCCCTACTACGCCGCCCGCTCCACCTTGCGCATGTTCATCGCCCTCGCCTTTTCCACCCTTTTTACCCTGATCTACGGGTATATCGCCGCCAAAAGTCGCTGGGCGGAGCGAATTTTGATCCCTTTGCTGGACATCCTGCAATCGGTGCCGGTGTTGGGGTTTCTCTCCATCACCGTTACCGGCTTTATCGCGCTTTTTCCCGGCAGCCTGCTGGGGCTGGAGGCAGCTTCTATCTTCGCCATCTTCACCAGCCAGGTCTGGAACATGACTTTTTCTTTTTACCAATCCTTGCGCACCCTGCCGCAGGAGCTGGTGGAAGCGGTCACCCTCTACCGCCTATCCGGCTGGCAGCGCTTCGTCCAGTTGGAAGTGCCTGCGGCGATGGTGGGCCTCATCTGGAACGCCATGATGAGTTTTGGCGGGGGGTGGTTCTTTGTGGCCGCCAGCGAGGCCATCAGCGTGCTCAACCAGGAATATACGCTGCCGGGGTTGGGATCCTATGTGGAAGCTGCCGTCCAGGCGGAAGATCTGCCCAAGTTGGGTTGGGCGCTTTTGACCATGGCGGTGGTGATTCTGCTGGTGGATCAGCTCTTTTGGCGGCCTCTGGTGGCCTGGTCGGATAAGTTTCGCCTGGAGCAGAGCGCCGGCGCGGCTGCCCCGGAGTCGTGGCTGTACGATCTGCTAACCACGGCGCGGATCCCACGGCTGATTGGCAATTGGCTAGCTCCCTCCAGAGAATTGGCGGATCGGCTGTTGTCCCATTTAACTCGCCTGCGCTGGGGGGATCCACCCAATCCAGAGGCGGAGCGACGCCGCGAGCGGCTGTTGACTCAGCTCTCTTGGGCTGCCATTGCCGGGATCGGGATTTGGATTGTTTATTTTGTAACCACCACCGTGGGCTTTGGGGAGGTGCTGCTGACCTTTGGGCTGGGGATCCTCACCCTGCTGCGGGTCAGCGTGCTGTTGGTTTTCGCCACCGTGATCTGGACGCCGATTGGGGTGGCCATCGGCTTTAATCCAGGCCTGGCGAAGCTGCTGCAGCCGGTGGTGCAATTTCTGGCAGCTTTTCCGGCCAATTTCCTCTTTCCGTTTGCCACCTTGTTTTTTATCCGCACCCAGATCAGCATTGAGTGGGGCAGCATTTTGCTCATGTCGCTCGGTGCGCAGTGGTACATTCTTTTCAATTCCATTGCCGGCGCCCAGAGCATCCCCACCGATTTGCGCGAAATGGCCGTGGATGTGGGCTTGCGGGGATGGCAGCGCTGGCAAAAGCTGATTATTCCGGGGATCTTTTCCGCCTGGGTTACCGGGGGGATCACGGCCAGCGGCGGGGCTTGGAACGCTAGCATTGTCTCGGAGATCGTGGCCTGGGGATCCACCACTCTTAAGGCTACAGGATTGGGCACCTATATTGCGGAAGCAACGGCGGTGGGAGATTGGCCCCGCATCACTTTGGGCATTGGCATGATGAGCTTGTTTGTGGTGGGCATCAATCGCCTTTTCTGGCGGCGGTTGTATCAATTGGCGGAAGAAAAATATCACCTTTAATCTTTGAGGCCATCTGATATGAGCTCTGCGGCTTCTCCGGTTCTGATCGAGGTTGAGAAGGTCTACAAGCGCTTCCCTTTGCCGGAGGGCAAGGGCGAGTTTACAGTTTTAAGCCAGATCGATTTGCAAGTGCGGGCGGGGGAAGTTTTGGCTTTGTTGGGCCGCAGCGGCAGCGGCAAAAGCACCCTGCTGCGCATCATGGCGGGCCTGATCCCGCCTAGCGAAGGGCGGGTGTTGAGCAATGGCCGACCCCTGCGGGGCCCCAACCCGGATGTGGCCATGGTGTTTCAGAGTTTTGCTCTCTTGCCCTGGCTGACGGTGCAAGAAAATGTGGAGCTGGGGCTGCAGGCTCAAGGGATCCCGCGCCAGATCCGGCGGCAAAGGGCCCTCAAGGCCATCGACCTGGTGGGCCTGGATGGGTTTGAGAACGCCTACCCCAAGGAACTCTCGGGGGGCATGAAGCAGCGGGTGGGCTTTGCCCGCGCCTTTGTCTTGGAACCCAAGGTGCTGTTTATGGATGAGCCCTTCAGCGCCCTGGACGTGCTGACGGCGGAGAACCTGCGGGGGGAGATCGACGAGCTGTGGAACACCCAGGCTTTCCCTTCCCAGAGCATTCTCATCGTTACCCACAACATCGAAGAGGCCGTGTTTTTGGCGGATCGGGTGGTGATCCTGGGATCCAACCCGGGGCGGATCCGGGGAGAGGTGAAAATCGACCTGCCGCGGCCCCACGAACGTACGGATCCCCGCTTCAAGTCCTTGGTGGACTACATCTACGAGATCATGACCAATCCGGAGATCCCGGTCACCGGCGAGGTGGCTGTCCCCAGCCGGGTGGGCAGCAGGGCACCCTCTCCCTACGCGCTGCCCCTGCCTCATGCGCGGGTGGGCGGCATCAGCGGTTTGCTGGAGCTGATTGTGGAATGGCCCCAGGGACGGGTGGAGATTGCCGAGCTGGCCGAGCGGCTGCAACTGGCCGTGGACGATCTGCTGCCGATTTTGGATGCGGCGGTGCTGTTGGGCTTTGCCGAGGTAACCGGCAGGGTGGTACAACTGACCGAGATCGGCCAGGACTTTGCCAACACCACCATCTTGCGCAGCAAGGATCTCTTCCGACAGCAGCTTTTGGCACGGGTGCCGGTCTTCAAGAGCATCCTGCAGACTCTGGAAGAAAAAAACAGCCGCTCCATGCGGGCGGACTTCTTCTTGGATCTCTGGGACGAACATTTTCCCCACGAGGAAGCTGAACGGCAGTTTGCTACAGCCGTTGACTGGGGCCGCTACGCGGAGCTCTTTGAGTACGATGCTTCGGAAGAGCGGCTGTATCTCCCGGATCCCAGCGAAAGCTCCGCCGCTTCTGAGCCCGTCGGCCTCGATTCCCGTTCTGGCTAGGGCCGGCTTGGCTCTGCCTTTTCCAGAGCTGTGTTGTAGGGCAGAGGTACGATGCCTGTCTCAGAAAGCCCAAAGATTTATAGCCGTTTCAAACAAAATACATAAGACACCACCCAAGCACCCCGCGCCGCTACCTTCACCCCCAGCTCCTCCCCCTGTGGGAGAGGGGAGCCCCGGAGCGCTGCACAGTTTTCATCTCTAGCTTCTGTTCGAAGGGAGAAGAGAGCTAGGGATCGACGCGACGAACCATTTTGCTGCCGCCCTACTCATAAATCCAGCTTTGGGTGGCGGGCGTCCAATTTACCAGCTCAGATTCCTGAAACCAAAGGGCGATCTCCCGTTGGGCGGTCTCAGGGCCATCGGAGCCGTGGACGAGGTTGCGGCCTATGTCGATGCCGAAATCGCCGCGGATGGTGCCCGGCTCGGCGTCCAAAGGGTTGGTCTTGCCGATGAGCTTGCGGGCGGCGGCAATCACCCCTTTGCCCTGCCAGACCATGGCCACCACCGGCCCCGAGGTGATGAACTTCACCAATCCGGGGAAGAAGGGGCGCTCCCTGTGCTCGGCATAGTGGGCTTCCGCCAGCTCTTGGCTCACCTGCACCAGTTTCAGGCCCACCAACTGGTAGCCTCGGCTTTCCAGGCGCTGGATGATGCTGCCCACCAGCCCCCGCTGCACGCCGTCTGGCTTAATGGCGATAAAGGTGCGCTCCATGGGATCTCCCCTTGTTGTTACTAATCTTCACCGTTATCCTTGTACCGGATTGGGGATCCCCAGTGCAAGGGTGTCTAGGATCCCACCACGGCCAAGGCCAGGAAGCCACTCCCCACCACCGCGATGGCCCAGCCGGCCCAGCGCAGCAAGCCCGGGATCCGCGACCCCCAGGTTTCAGCCGCCCAGAGGGCAAAAAGTGCCACTCCGTACTGAACCAAGCTCAAGCCCAGCAAATAGCCCAGCCAAGGCATGGGTTCGGCGCCGATGATCGCCTCGGCATAGGCATAGCCATGGAATAGCCCCGCCAGGGATCCCCACAGGAGCAAAAGCCAACTTGGGATCTGCCGCGATTGGGCCAGCAGCAGGCCAAAGAGCACCACCGAGCTGGCGATGACCAACTCCGTCAGCCCCAGGGGATCCCAGCCGGCCAGGTGGATCCCAGTGCCCACCAGACCTGCCAACACAAAGCCCAAAGGGATCCCGTAGCGCCAGGGTTGCCTTGCCGCAATTAAGCCAATGGCCACCACAAAGGCCAGGTGATCTGGGCCGATCACCGGATGGGCCAGGCCCGACAAAAACCCCTCCCACCCCGTGGCGGGCAATCTCCCGCCCAAGGCGTGGTGGGCAAAAGCCGGCCCAGAGGCCAGCCAGGCGATCCCCGCCCCCAGTCCAACGGCCCAGCCGCGGCCCACCTGAGCAGGCAAGGACAAAGGTCGCTGCCACTGCCAAGACATGCTTTTTGCTACCTCACGATTGAACCTATGCGAATGGGTCTAAGCTTGCTGTACCAACAGGCGGGTTTTCTGGGCAAGTTCAAAGGCGCTCGCTGTACCCTTGCAAGTTCTCCGGCTCAAATTGGCGCAAGATCCGCGTGGCCTCGCGCAGGCGGGTTTCGTTCTCTTCCTCCACAATGAGTACGTACTTACCCGCATCGAGGCGGTTGCGGTAGGCCAAAGCATCGCCGGAGCCACTGGTCAGGCCCACCCCGCCCCCGACAAAAAAGCTGCCCATGGCCCCGCTCAGCGCACCCAGCAGGCCGCCGATGAGGTGGTTGCCCAGGGATCCCGCCCAGGCAAAGGTATCCAGGCCGCTGAGGACGCTGAACCCCACCCCGGCCAAAAAGCCAAAGGGCACCAGCCAGATGGCCAGGCGCTGCATCTGGCGGCGGGCCGCTTGGGCCGGATCGATCAGCCCAAACTCGTCCGCCGTTTTGTAGCCTCGCCCCAGTAGGTGCAGCCGCTGCAGGGGAAAGCCAGCCTGTTCCAGGGCGCTGTAGGCCGCCTCGGCAGCCATGCGATCCGGCAGTACTGCAATGAGGTAACTCATAGGTAGCTCATGGGATAATCTGTGCCCGTCATCGGCCAATTCCATTGTCTCCTGAGTTTGGGGAGGGATCCCGGTGGCCCAGTCTGTCAGCCTCTACCAGCGCTTCTATGAGGTCGTGCGGCGGATCCCGCCAGGGCGGGTGGCCACCTATGGGCAGGTGGCGCGGCTGGCCGGCTACCCTGGCTACGCCCGCCAGGTGGGCTATGCCCTGTTTCGCCTGCAAGGTCAAGAGACCGATATCCCGTGGCATCGGGTGATCAACGCCCAAGGGCGCATCTCCTACTCCCCTTTTCGCCTCGGCTACGACGAGCTGCAAAAAGTTCTACTCCAAGCCGAAGGGATCCCCTTCGACGCCGAGGGCCGGGTGGACTTGCAACAATTTGGCTGGGATCCAGGGGAAGCTTAACCTAAACTTGACCTAACCTTAGACAGGCCATAACGAAACCCCCATCCCACCCCTGGTAACGTAAACTACCCGACACCCGCGCTATGCGCAGGGTGCGGGCTTTATCCCAATCCCTAGCGGCCCCAGAGGACAGCTAAGTTTCGGAATTTCAGGCGAGTTTACAGTCGCCCCAAGGAGAGAGATCACCTGAGCAGCGTTATGGTCAGCATCCCCTTCCCACCCACAATGCCCACACTTGAACGACTTACCATTGCGGTAGGACTTACCCCGCTCAGGGTGGATGTGCAGGCATTTATGGCAGGTCTGGCTGGTGTAGGCAGGCGGCACCAGCACCACAGGTACTCCAGCAATGGCAGCCTTGTAGGCCACAAACATCCTGAGCTGGTAGAACGCCCAGTTGTTAGTCCTGCGCCGCTCAGCCTTACTCCGAGACTTCTGATTCAAGCAATCTCTGATGCCTGTCAAGTCTTCAAAAGCCAGTGCCGCACCAATAGCCTGGGCATCCCTGACCAAGGTTTTGCTGA
>NZ_JANSHP010000121.1:0-29893 GCF_047502605.1 Synechococcus sp. RC10A2 | reverse complement strand
ATCGCTGCATAGTTGAACAGTGATGTTCAGCAGTGTTCAGCGTAAATGTATCAGATCAGAGAGAGACATCCTACTTTGTCGTGGGGAGCCTTTTGAACCAGGCTCTCTGGCAGGTTATGAAGCTTGCTTCAGTGCTCGCCTTCATCCGGATGAACAATCCTGGCCGCCTTCACTACCCCTGATAGGCCTGTATTTTACCCCGCACTCTGACTACTCTTTTTGCTTTGTAGGTGCAGGAAAGGCCGGTAGCCTGGAGGCAATTCTCGTCGGTCGAAGTGGAGAGTTCGTGTTTGGCCTAGATCGCCCTCTGGCCCCTTCTGAACTAGAAGTAGAAACCCCCCAGATTATCCAGCGAAAAGCCCGCATTCTCGAGGTAGAGGTAGACAAACATCACACTTTCAGTATCAGCCAACTGGTGGTTTACGACGAAACCGAGTTGAACTTGGAGGGGTTCGTGCCTGTGACTGCGCCTCCAGGATACCTCATTTTGCCGGACGAGTCTTTAGAGGCTCCCCAGTGCCAAGCCATTTTGAATTGAGGACTCCTCCACTTGTAACTGGTGTGCGTTCTTGGGTTTTGGCAGGCTTACGAGATGGCTCTAGAGCCCAGAGTAAGCGTTGAGCCATTCCAGACATTCCATAAAGTAAAACACCAGCGGCCCGGTAAAGACGTAGCTATCGCCCCGATCCAAAATGCCGCCGTGGCCGGGAATGAGATCCCCGGAGTCTTTTACTCCCGCATCCCGTTTCATGAGGGACTCGGTGAGATCCCCCAGCAGGCTGGTTAACCCAATCAAAAACCCCAGCACGCTGCCGCTCAGCCAGCTCCAGGGCCAGTTTAGGTAGTGGGCTCCCAGCATAGCCAGGGCCATGCTGGCTGCGATCCCGGCTACCGCCCCTTCCACCGTCTTTTTCGGGCTGAGGATGGAGAGCTTGGTGCGCCCAAAGGCCCGACCACACAGGTAGGCCGCTACATCGGCAGCGATCACGCAGCCAATGGCCAACAGCGTAATCCACAGGCCTTTGCCCAGCCCTTGCGCAAAAGACAAAGCCCTGACCCGAATCCAGAAGCTGGGCAGCAACGCACAGTAGAACAACCCCAAAATCGAGGTGGCAATATCGGCAATGGTGGCCACCTTGGGCTTAAAGAGCAAATAAAAACAGATGATGGATCCCGCCACGATAAAAGCAGGGCTGGTCCACTCGGGCTTGACCTGCTGCAAAATCACCAGCACCTGGCTGGAAAACATGGTGGTGCGCATGGCCGGCGCATTGCCCTTGGCCCGCACCAGACGAAAGAACTCCAGTTGGGCCAGAAAAATAATCAGCCCAAGGGCTGCCGTGAAGTACCAGCCCCCTAGCAGGGTAACCGTCAGGGCAAACAGCACCGCCACGAAACCGCTAACCCAACGGGCTCCCATAGGCGCACCCCGCTATGTTGGCCAGCCGTTCCGGTTCGGGGGAGAGATCCCAGCCACCCGAGACCCTTGCCAGGATGCCTGCTCTTGCGGCCTTCGCCTCAGCGGGACGGAGTTTTGACTTCGACGTGGCTGCTGCAACGGCAATGCCTCCTGCCTTAACCTTTCAGTCTACCGCTGGGATCCCCCTCGATCTCCAGTTGGCGGGATCGCAGGTGTTCCTGAGCGTGGGATAATTGAAAAGCCGCAAGAACGGGTTACCCTCAATTGAATTTCAGAATGGTTCAGGAACTTACCCCTCCCGTGGCTAGTCCCCGCATCTCCGCCGAAGAGGCTCGAATGCTCTACGAAGACATGGTGCTGGGCCGCCTGTTTGAGGACAAGTGCGCCGAGATGTACTACAAGGGCAAGATGTTCGGCTTTGTGCACCTGTACAACGGGCAGGAGGCTGTGTCCACGGGGGTGATCAAGGCGCTCAAGCCCACCGACTACATCTGCAGCACCTACCGAGATCACGTGCATGCCCTCAGCGCTGGGATCCCGCCGCGAGCGGTGATGGCGGAGCTCTTCGGCAAGGCCACTGGCTGCAGCAAGGGTCGGGGCGGCTCCATGCATCTGTTTTCGGCAGAGCACAACTTTTTGGGGGGCTATGCCTTTGTGGCCGAAGGGATCCCGGTGGCGACGGGAGCAGCGTTTTCGGCCAAGTACCGCGGCACCGACCAGGTGACCGTCTGCTTTTTTGGGGATGGAGCCTGCAACAACGGCCAGTTCTATGAATGCCTCAACATGGCCGCCCTCTGGAAGTTGCCCATCGTCTACGTAGTGGAAAACAACTTCTGGGCCATTGGCATGGCCCACAAACGGGCCACCTCGGTAACCGACATCTACCTCAAGGGCCCCGCCTTTGGCATGCCCGGCTACCAAGTAGACGGCATGGACGTGCTGGCAGTGCGGGAAGCAGCTCAGCAGGCCATCGCCCGCGCCCGTGCCGGAGAAGGCCCCACTCTCCTGGAGTGCCTCACTTACCGCTTCCGCGGCCACTCTCTGGCTGACCCCGACGAGCTGCGCAGCCCCGAAGAAAAGGAATTTTGGCGGCAGCGGGATCCCATCAAACGCCTGGAGCGCTACGCCTTGGAACACAACTTGATGACTGAGGCGGACTTCCAGGCCATTCACGAGAAAGTGAGCGCCGTAGTGGAAGACGCAGTCCTTTTTGCCCTGGAAAGCCCAGAGCCCACCCTGGACGAATTGCACCGCTTTGTTTTTGCCGAAGATGAGTAGCTAGGCATTGGGGCAGCGCAGCTTGCCCTCGGGCCGCCATTGCCGCCCTCTTGCCAAGCCTTGATGCTTACCATCAGAGAAACCTTGTCCAGGTCTGCGCTCTTGCGCAGATTTTTTTGTAAAGGTTGCTTTCCATTTGTTTACATAGCTTCATATCATTGAGATGTTGAGTATAAGTACCTATTCTCAATCATGAGCAGTCCTCTTGAGTTTCCTTGGCTGTCGGCCCTGGTGCTGCTGCCACTGCTGGGTGCCTTTGGGATCCCCCTGCTTCCCCAGAGCTGCTGGGCGCGTTGGTATGCCCTTGCCGTGGGGGCTTTGGATTTGGGCCTGATGGTCTATGTCTTCGGGCAGCGCTACGACCTGCGGGATTTTTCGCTGCAACTGGCGGAGCGCTACGCCTGGGTTCCCCAGATTGGGTTCCACTGGTCGCTGGCGGTGGATGGCCTCTCCTTCCCGCTGGTGCTGCTGTCGGGCTTGATTACGACTTTGGCGATCGTGGCGGCTTGGAATCTCACCCACAAGCCGCGTTTGTTTTTCTTCCTGCTGCTGCTGATGTACGGCGCCCAGGTGGGCGTGTTCTTGGCGCAGGATCTGCTCCTGTTTTTCTTGATGTGGGAGATCGAGCTGGTGCCCGTTTATCTCCTGATTGCCATCTGGGGTGGGCCACAGCGCCAGTACGCCGCCACCAAGTTTATCCTCTACACCGCTGCCGCCTCTATTTTCATTCTGGTGGGATCCCTGGCGATGGCCTTTGGCAGCGAGGGCTTTAGCTTGGAGATGGCAGAGCTGGGGGCCAAGTCCTATCCGCTGGCTCTCCAGATCTTGGCGTATGCAGCTTTCCTAATTGCCTTTGGGGTGAAGCTGCCGGTCTTTCCGCTGCACACCTGGCTGCCGGATGCTCATAGCGAAGCCTCGGCGCCCATTTCCATGATCCTGGCCGGGGTGCTGCTCAAGATGGGGGGCTACGGCCTGATCCGCCTAAACGTGGGCATCTTGTCGGAGGCGCATGTGTACTTCGCGCCAGTGCTGGCGGTGCTGGGGGCAGTGAACATCGTCTACGGAGCCCTGGCCGCCCTGGGGCAAAACTACCTCAAGCGGCGCTTGGCCTATTCCTCCATTGCCCATATGGGCTTTGTCTTGATCGGCATTGCCGCTTTTACGGAGCTAGGTCTCAACGGCGCCCTCTTGCAGATGATCTCCCACGGTCTGATCGCTGCGGTTTTGTTCTTCCTGACGGGGATCACCTACGAGCGCACCCACACCCTTGCCCTCGACAAGTTGGGCGGGTTGGCTAAGCAAATGCCGAAGGCCTTTGCCCTGTTTACAGCAGGATCCCTGGCCTCGTTGGCGCTACCCGGAATGAGCGGATTTGTGGGCGAGCTGACGGTGTTCTTGGGCTTGATCACCAGCGATGCCTATGCGCCGACCTTCAAGGCAGGAATTGCTCTGCTGGCGGCAGTGGGCATTATTCTGACGCCCATTTACTTGCTCTCTATGCTGCGGCAGGTGTTCTATGGGGCTCAGGATCCCGGCTTGGTGTTGGAAGACTACCTGGGGGATCTGCGCCCGCGAGAAATGGCGGTGGCTCTCTGTCTGCTGTTGCCGATTCTCGGCATTGGCCTCTACCCGCGGCTGGCTACCCAAACCTACGACGTTACAACGGTGGCGGTAGCTGCTCAGTTGCGCAGTGCCCTGCCGACGGAAATTGTGCAACGGCCCCTCCTGCCGGTGCAACCGGCTCAGGTGGCGGCTTTGCCCCCGACAGATTAGGGAGCATCGGGATCCCCGCTTCTCTCTATTGGTCTCGCCTTGAACGGAAGAGCTGTTGCTTGAGAAGTTGCTTACCTCAAGTTTCAGCTCTTCTTTTGTTTTTTTAGCTTGCTTTAACTTTCGAGTTGGACTCGTGAGTGAGGATGTTTTGGGCTGGAATTCCCTTCTAACCGACTCTCCTTGGGCTGTCAATCCTAGCGAGGATCAGAATGAATGGAGTTGTGCTCGCTCAGATTGAGCTGCACCACCAGCCACCAAAGGGTAACGTCGGAGTAAGTTGCCCGCCGCTTCAGCCGGGAAATGGAATGAACCGGATTTTGGCTGTCGATCATCCACTCCGAAGCGATGATTTGGCTCCGTTGCTGAGCATTCATTGCCTCTCCCCCTTCGCAACTGCTCAAGACTTGGAATAGCTAATATTTAGGATGGCGAATTTGTAGGGGAGCGTGTGAAAAAATATATTACGCAGGGATCCCTAAGGACAGCTAACTTTCTTAGCAATTGGGATCTCGACGGCTGCTCAGTTGAGGACCTACTGGCCGAGGAGCCCAAAAAACTTTGCAAAAGATGAAAGATTGAGCAGGGAGATTTGTCTTTGTCTTTACAAGTCTTAAGACCCAGAAAAATTCAATTCTCTCCTTCTCTGCCAGCCTGGAAACATGGGTCTTCAGCAGGGATCCCTCCCTAGGAACCGGCGGCCAGCCGATCCCAAATCTCCTCGTGGGAGAGGCCTTTGCGCACCCATTCTTCACAATTGTGCAGGCGCTGGGCGGTGCCGATGAGGAAGCGGTTGAGGTCGGCCCCCAGGGACTCGCAGGTGGTCTGCACACAGACTAGATCCCGTTCCGAGAGCAAGGAGAAGAGGCCGGCCAGCATGCCCGCCTCCAGATGGCCAGCCGGCTCCCGCCGCGCAGACAGTTCCTCCGGCCTAAGGCTGGCACGAGCAGCCAGGGCAAAGCCGGAGTTGCGGATCTTGGCTTGAACCAGGCCGCGGTCGGCGGCGGAAAAATCCAGCTCCAGGCGGCCCCAGCCGTGGGTGGCCCAGAGATCGCTGAGGGCATCGAGGAAGATCCCCATCGGCAATTCCTGCAACGGCTGTTGGTAGTAGCGGGAGAGTTCGTCTTCAATGCGGCGGAAAAACGCCTCTCCCCACTCGCGACCACAGTTGTAGAGGATGACGCGGGTGGCTTGGCCGGTTTCGTAGCGCAAGCCGGCGTAGATGGCTTCCAAGAGGGGCATGGGAAAGGCCGCCAGGCGGTATCCTCCCCGGCTGTAGAGCAGGCCGCTGTGGATGTCGGGGCGGATGTAGTAGGCAGGGCTGAAGCAGTGGCCGGGCAGGATCTGGTCTTGCAGGAGCTCTTGCAGGGTGGTCATGGCTGTCCTCTGGACTCTAGTTGACCAGCATCGACTTGGCCAAGAGCACGTAGGGGCGGATGGACTCGCTCTCTTCGGGGCCGAAAACAGCGCTGAGGGAGTCGAGCATCAACTTGTAGGCGGGCTGGCACTGGTCGCGCATCTTGAAAGATTTCAGGATCGTCTCCAGCCAGTAGAGCAACTTATCCCGCAGGTAATCCTCGTCATTGAGCAGCATAGCCAGGCAGCAGTAGCGCCACACCATGATCAGGTCGCGGCGGCAGCGCTCCCAGGCCAGGTGCCCATGTTGGCGGGGCAAATTCGGCATCATCTGTTGGAACTTTTCCATCACCCAATCCACCAGCTCCTGCTCCTTGGCCTGCAGGACTTGATACAGGCGGACTCGTTTGGGGATCCCTTCCACGTAGGCGTGTAGGGTTTTCAACTCATCTGGGCGCAGATAGCGACCCTCGCTTTGCTGCATCAGCTCGGCCACGCTTGAATTCATCAGCATCATCGGGAGCCTCCGTTGGCTGGTCTTACGCGAACATTTCCATCAGGGTAGGTGCCGGTTCCGAGGCCCCTTCTGCCTTGGCTTTAGGCAAAGGGGCAGAAGAGGGATCCCCAGTAGCCCGCAGGAGTTGCCAGTAGGGGGCAAGCAGTTCCCATTGCTCTGCTGACAGGGATCCCTGCACCACTGCACCTAGTTGATCCAGCGCCTGCGGCAGCCCCAAATACTGTTCCATCGCGCCAAGGGTCCCCTGCTGCAGAGGGGTGGGATCCCCCAGCAACAGGCTCAAGCCCAGGGAGCGCAGGCAGAAGGCCAGTTGCCGGGCCAAGAGGCGCTGAGCGGGGGTAAGAGAGGATTCTGCCCCGCCGGTGTACCCGTGCTGTTGCAGAACCTGCTCGATCCACGCCCGCTCTTGTTGTTGCAAGACTTGGTAGAGATCCAGCCGCTCTGGAAACGAGAGGGCGTAGCGGATGAGATCTTGCAGATCGTCGGGTGTCAGGTAATCCCCTTCTCGATCGGCAATGCGCTCCGGCCAAGGGCGAAGGTCGTTCATGGGTGAGGTCTCCTTAAAAAACGCGATACGAGTCAAAAGATCGAGCGGCTCGAGGAAGCAAGGCCTAAGTTGGGGCCAAGCAGGGCTAAAGCAAAGCTCCGCCAAACAAAGCGGCAAAATCCTCAAGGGTAAAGGGATCCTCTGGCGGCAGCTCTGGGCGCAGGCAGATGCCCGACCAATTGCAGCCGGCAAAAAACTGTCCCACCGATTGGGCAAAGAGCATGGGGGACTGCGGCGGCGGCTCTTGAGCAAAGGGAGCCTTGGCCGGGGGTCGGTTATCCCAGTTCAACCCCTGCAAAAAGACCGCCAGCGGCTGGGTTAAGTCCAGATCGGTGTCTAAGTTGAAGGTGACCATGGGCGTTTCTCCAAAGTGTCGAGGGATCCCAGAGAGCCTTCAAAAGCCACAAGCAAGCCTCACAACTGGTGCAAACGCTGCTCGATCTCGCGGGCGCTGGCCCCTTCGCTCATCCAGAAATTGGCGGCATCGATGCGCTCTTGGCTGCCCAGCAAAAACTTGCAGTAGGTTTCGCCCATTGCGTAGCACTGGATCTCGATGCAGGCCAGCTCACGGGAGGTCATGGCAGAGAAAAATCCGGCAAACAGCCCGGCATAGAGGTGACAAACCGGTTTGCCCACGTCGCCCAGGGTGCGGGCCACCATCGAGTCAAACAGGTTGATGAACAAGAACCCTTTTTGTTTGGATTCGGTTTCCACCTCCCACTTGCCCCACCCTTGCGCCGTAAAGGGCCACCACCAGGTCTCCAGCAAAAACAAAAGGTTGGACTGCTTGACCCCAACCCCGTACTCCCGCTCGTACCACTGGGAAAAGTGCTGGGCATCGCGGACGCCCCACTCCTTGCCGATGGTGTACATCACCGCCGCAGAGGCATCGCCCACTTCCCGCTCTAGGCCGGCCTGCAGGCCGACAATGAAGTCTTCGCTAAGCAGCAGGTTTTGGGTGTTATTCCAGTCGATAATCGTGCCTTGCTCTCGGTTAAAGCGGAAGAAATCGCGGTAGCTGTAGTGAGCGTGCTTGTCGCGGCCCACCGGCATGGTGACTGCGGGACGGGGATCCGGTCGAGATGTGGTGGCCATGGCGCTCTCCTGATAAAAAATGGATAATTCTAGATTGCAAAGCAACAGGATTTGGTGGGATTTGTAGGGATCAACTGGGCCAGACAATGCCAATGAGTCAACAAAATGAATGGCTAAGCATTCGATAAACTTGGTCAGCTATCTGAGGAATCCAACATTGTTCAACTCTTGTTTGATTGTTTATAAAACAACACCTGCCGAGCTCAAGGGATCCCTGAATATCGACAATCCATCAAACTTCCCGAGTTTGGGCCAGCGTATTGCCAATGATGCGGAAGTCCTCATTTTCTAGCTGCTTAACAGTAGAGCGAGTGATGATCTTGCCCTGCTCCACCAAAACCTTCCCCGTCCGTGGGTGCAGCAGGTCTTGTTCGGCCCGCCGACCGATGAGCACTTCGATATCCCTCAGCGAGTTCACGTACATCCCCGGCGGCAGCTCCACCACCACGCCATCGGAAACCACCCGCGCCTGACAGGCCAGCCGGGAATTGCTGCGGGCGCTGGTAATGGTCTCCAGAGTCTTGGCCTCGCGGGGGGTGATGGGAGTGAGGCTTTCCATTCCCTCTTTGACGTAAACATGACAGGTGGCGCAGAGGCCGCGACCGTTGCATTCCCGCGAAACCTGCAGCTCCTCCGACAAAATGGCCGACAGCAAATTGCTGTAGGTATCCACCTCCGAGACGCGGGATAGGGGCTCTAGCCGGATTTGTTTCACCATAGGCGGGATCCCCAAGTTCAAAGCAAACAAAACCTCTGCCGACAGGCACGCCCTGCCGCAAAAGCAATGCAAGCGGAAAATCAGTTTCTACTCGTATTCTGGATTTTGACCAGGCTGGAAGAATCAAAATGTCATAATCTTTAACTACGAGTAGATACGGAAAAGTTATCCATCCAGAAAGCTGGAAAGTAGAATCACGTAAACCCGAGAAAACTGTGGCCTTCTCGTAAATATTTATCGCAAGCTTCCCCAGTTCATCTTATCGACAAGATAAATCTTGAGTAGGGCTTTTGCTCGATTGGGTTCCAGGTTGGCATTGACAATTTTTGGATCGGGCTACTGCCGACTGTAAAAGTTATCGAGCAACTCTATCTTCATCGTTTCTTTAAGTCGATCTTTTGGCTAATCGCTTTTTGTCGGTCGCGTTGCTTGGGAGCTATCGCTATGGAACTACGCCAGCGGGATCCGCAACTGTTGCAAAACCTGTTGCGGGCCGCCTACCAACAGCTTTTGGAACGCCAGCCCTACCAGCACGAGAAGGCGGGAGAGCTGGAGAAGATCGAGCAGGACTTCTTGCGGGGCCGAATTGGGATCAAGCGCTTGGTTCGCCAAATTGGGGGATCCCGGCTCTACCGGCAGCTCTTTTTCAGTGCCGGCTGCAACACCCGCTGTGTGGAGCAGGCTTTTAAGCACTTTTTGGGACGGGCGCCGGCCAGCAGGGAGGAGGTGGCGGCCTATCACAACATTCTGGTGCGCCAGGGCTTTCAAGCCATGGTCAATGCCTTTATCGACTCGGAGGAATACCGCCGCACGTTTGGCAACGACCGTCTGCCCCACCCGCGGCAGCGGCTGAGCGGCTACCCGCCTCTGGCCTACCTGCTGACAGAGCAGATGCACCGGCGCCATGAGCTGGCGATGCAGGGATCGCCGCGGCTGCAGAGCTTGGCGGTGATGGAGGGAGGTGGGATCCCTCAGGCGGTGGGGCCGGGGAGAAAGTCGAGGCTGTAGGCCTGGCGGACATTCAGGCCAGCTTCGACAATTCCCAGGGCAACCATTTCCTGAAAATAGGTCTGCCAGCGCTGGTGGGTCATGGCGCCGATCCCCAGGGTGGCGGCGTCGCCGCCGGTGAGGAGGTTGTAGTCTTGCAGGGCTTGGTGGGCATAGGCCAGAAGGGCCTCGCTCATGTTGGGGTTGTCCTGGCGGATGAGGCGGTTGCCGGGGCGGGGATCCTCCAGGTAGCTCTGCCAACCCTGGATGGAGGCGGCCACAAATTTTCGCACCTCCTCAGGGTGTCGTTCGGCAAAGGGGCGGGTGGTCTCCAGGGTGGTAGCATAAGGGGAATAGCCGTAGTCGGCCAGCAGGAAGACGACCGGATCAAAGCCGCCCTCCTGGCGCACGCGGAAGGGCTCGGAGGTGACATAGCCCTGCTGGGCAGAGGATTTGTCCAGCAGGAAGGGGGTGAGGCTGAAGTTGTAGGGGCGCTTTTGCTCGTCGGTAAAGCCAAACTTGGCCCGCAAGAAAGGCCAGTAGGTGAGGTTGGCCCCTGGAGAGACCCAGATGGGCTTGCCCCGCAGGTCTTCTAGGCGCTCGATGCCCACCCCCGGATGGGCCAAAAGACACTGGGGATCCTTCTGGAAAAAGGCGGCCACGGTGAGCACGGGGATCCCTGACTGCAGAGCCGCTAGGGCCTCGGGGCTGCCGCCGAGGACAAAGTCTGCCGCTCCCCCGGCCAGCAGTTGCAACACGTTAACCGCCGTTCCCCCCATGCGGATTTCCACCTGCAGGCCATAGTCGGCGTAGATGCCTAGGGCCAGGGCCTGGTAGAAGCCGCCGTGTTCCGCTTGGGCATACCAGTTGGTCACCAGGCGCAGGGGCCGGGAGTGGGAGCGACGGGATCCCGCTGCTGCTGCCACTAGAGCAGCTCCACTGGCCAGAAAGCGCCGCCGGGGCCAGAGCTCTGCAGTTACACCAGACATGGGCAGGGATCCTCAGGCTGCAACGCTTTCAGTATCTCGCAGGCAGGCGGTTTTTGCCTCAGCTTGGCCCAAGTGGCCCCAACCCCTCTCCCTGAGGACCCTCACCCCCAGCCCCTCTCCCAGAGGGAGAGGGGAGCGGGATCCCGCTTTTGCGGCAGGATCAACAGGTAGAGGGCAAGATAAGGGGTGCGGCATGGGCAAGGTGTATCTGGTGGGCGCGGGGCTGGGCGGGCGGGCGGGCCTGACGCAAGGGGCGTTGGAGATCCTGCGGCGGGCCGAGGCAGTCTGGGTGGACGAGCTGGTGGACGAGCGCTTGTTGGCGGAGTTGTCCCCGCAGGCCCAGGTGTGGCGACGTTCCGGAGAAGCGGGTTTGCAGGAGGGCATTCGCTGGCTCATCCAGCGCTGCCGAGAAGGCAAGCAGGTGGTCCACCTCAAGTCGGGGGATCCCTTGATCTTTGGCCGCGCCCGTGAGGAAGTGCAGGCCCTGCGGGAGGCAGGCTGTCCGTTTGAGATCTGGCCGGGCTTGTCGTCGGCCCTAGCCGGCCCTTTGTGGGCTGGGATCCCGTTGACCGATAAACACCTGAGCCGCGCCTTTGCCGTGCTGACTGCCCATGAGCTGGAAGCTCTGCCCTGGGGCGCTCTGGCCCAGTTGGATACGCTGGTGATTTTGATGGGATCCCGGCAGCGGCAGCAGATTGCGGCCCAGTTGATGGCAGCGGGGATCCCACCGCAGCGAGCCGTGGCCTTGATCTGGGGGGCGGGGCAGGCGGAGCAGCAGGTTTGGGTGGGCACCCTGGCAGAGCTGCAACAGGGGGAAGGGCCAGAAGCTGGGGAGAAGTTGCCCGGCCTGCTGGTGGTGGGCGAGGTGGTGCGGCTGCGGCAGGAGTTTGGGCCGGGGATCCCACCGTTGCCGCCACCGGCTCCTTTGGCAGGCAAGACGGTGCTGGTCACCCGTGCTGAGGGGCAGTCGCCGGCTCTGCGCGAGCTGCTGCAGGCTCAGGGGGCGCGGGTGCTGGAAATGCCTGCCCTGGTCATCCAGCCGCCTAGCAGTTGGGATCCCTTGGACGCGGCCATTGCCAACCTGGAGAAGTTCGACTGGCTGCTGCTGACTTCGGCCAATGGGGTGCAGGCTTTCTTCGAGCGGCTGCAGCAGCAGGGGCGAGACAGCCGGGCGCTCCACTCCCTACAGGTGGCGGTGGTGGGATCCAAAACGGCGGCGGTGCTGGCCCAGTACGGCATCCGCCCGGATCTGATGCCCTCTGAGTTTGTGGCCGAGGCCCTGCTGCCCATTTGGCCGGAGCCGGTGCAGGGGCAGCGCATCCTCTTCCCCCGCGTCGAATCCGGAGGACGGGAGGAGCTGGTGCAAGGGCTGCGGCAACGCGGAGCCGAGGTGGTGGAGGTGGCTGCTTATCAATCGACCTGTCCGGCAGCGGCGGATCCCCAAGTCCTGGAAGCCCTAAAGACCCGCCAGGTGGATATTCTCACCTTTGCCAGCTCCAAAACGGTGCAGCATTTTGCCCACCTCCTGCGCCAGGCAGGGCTAGGCCCTGAAGTCTGGGATCCACCGGTCCAGATTGCTGCCATCGGCCCCAAAACGGCGGAAACCTGCAAGAAGGTCTTAGGGCGGGTAGATGTGGTGGCTCAGGAGTACACCCTGGAAGGGCTGTTGGGATCCCTCCTCCGGGCCACCCCCTAGCGGGATAATGGGAGGGCAGTTGGGACTCTGGACACCATGTGGCAGACGGCCAAGCTCTACGAAGACATCCTCTACGAGAAGACGGATGGCATTGCCAAGATCACCATCAACCGGCCCCACAAGCGCAATGCCTTCCGCCCCAAGACCATCGTCGAAATGATTGATGCCTTTCTGGATGCGCGGGAGGATCCCAGTATTGGAGTCGTGCTCTTGACGGGCGCCGGGCCCCATACGGATGGAAAGTATGCTTTCTGCGCCGGCGGGGATCAGAGCGTGCGGGGAGAGGCCGGCTACCTGGATGAGGCTGGGGTTCCCCGTCTTAACGTCTTGGATCTCCAGCGCATCATCCGCTCCCTGCCCAAGGTGGTGATTGCCCTAGTGGCCGGCTACGCCATTGGTGGGGGCAATGTTTTGCATCTCATCTGCGACCTGACCATCGCTGCCGACAACGCCATCTTTGGCCAGGCCGGGCCACGGGTGGGCAGCTTTGACGGCGGCTTTGGGGCCAGCTACCTAGCGCGGGTGGTGGGCCAGAAGAAAGCGCGCGAAATCTGGTTTCTTTGCCGCCAGTACACCGCAGCGCAAGCCCTGGAGATGGGCCTGGTCAATGCGGTGGTGCCGGTGGAGGAACTGGAAGCCGAAGGGATCCGCTGGGCGCGGGAGATCCTCCAACACAGTCCTCTTGCTATCCGCTGCCTTAAGGCCGCTTTCAACGCCGATTGCGACGGCCAGATGGGACTGCAGGAGCTGGCGGGAGACGCGACGCTCTTGTATTACATGACCGAGGAAGCTGCCGAGGGCAGACGCGCTTTTTTGGAGAAGCGTCCTCCCAACTTTCGCCAGTTTCCCTGGCGGCCCTAGGGGGCAGCAAACGATAGGCTGGACTCAGTTCTTGGTCTTGGCCGATGGCTTCCCACCCTCAGACGCTCCTTTTGGTCGATGGCCACTCCCTGGCCTACCGCTCTTTTTACGCCTTTGCCCATAGCCGCGAGGGGGGCTTGCGCACCTCCACCGGGATCCCGACCAGTGTCAGCTTTGGCTTTTTGAAATCGCTGCTGGAGGTCTTGGAGAAATACCCCCCCACCCACATAGCTGTTGCCTTTGATACCCGGCGGCCCACCTTTCGCCACGAGGCCGATGAAACCTACAAAGCAGGCCGTCCGGAAACGCCGCCGGAGTTTATTGAGGATGTGGAAAACCTCAGGCAGGTGTTGGCGGCGCTGCGCATTCCGATTTTGGCAGTGCCCGGCTTTGAGGCCGACGATATTCTGGGTACGCTCTGCAGGCTTGCCCCCCAAGAGTATCGGGTGCAGATCTTAAGCGGCGACCAGGATCTGTTTCAATTGATTGACCGCGAGGGAAGAATTCGGGTTCTGCACCTCAACAGCAAAGATCGCGTCAGCGAATTTGGCCCCCAAGAGGTCAGAGAGAAATTGGGCATCTGGCCTTGGCAGGTGGTCGACTACAAAGCCCTCTGTGGTGACCCCTCCGACAACATTCCCGGCGTCAAGGGGATCGGCCCCAAGCGAGCGGCAGAGCTCTTGCAGCGCTACGGCAGCTTGGAGGAGATTTTCAACCATCTGGAGGAGATCCCTGGCAAAGTCCAGCAGTACCTCAAGGAAGGGATCACCGCAGCCCAGCACTCCCAATTTCTGGCTCGGATTCACTGTGATGTCCCCCTTTTGCCCGACTGGGAGAGCATGAGGCTGACCGGGTTTGACCCGGCGGAAGTGCTGCCGCTTTTGGAGAAACTAGAGTTTCGCAGTTTCATTGCTCAAGTGCGCAAGCTGCAAGCCACTTTGGGCGGGATCCCAGCCCAAGTCCCTGAAGCCAGGACAGGTTCAAAGAATGGCTCTGCCGACGACGAGGCCCTTTGGTTTGATTTTGCTGCACATCCCCCCCCTTCTCTGCCGCCGGTACGCATTGTGGATACCCCTGAGCAGTTGGAGCTGTTGCGGCAGGAGCTGTTGGCTTGCTCCGGGATCGTAGCCTGGGACACGGAAACCACGAGTCTAGATCCCCGCGACGCCCAACTGGTGGGGATTGGCTGCTGTTGGTCGGAGCGGGATGTTGCCTATTTGCCCATTGGCCACCGCCAGGGAGCCAACTTGGACTGGAACCTAGTCAAACAGAGCCTACAGCCCATTTGGGAGGATCCCAGTCGCCCCAAAAGCCTGCAAAACTGCAAGTATGATCTCAGTATTTTTCGCGCTCATGGCATCCGCCTACAAGGGATCCAATTTGATCCCATGTTGGCTAGCTATGTGCTCAATCCAGAAGCTAGCCACAACTTGGCTGATTTGGCAGCTACCTATCTAAATTTACCCACCACCAGCTATGAAAAGCTGCTGGGCAAAGCAGACTCCATTGCCGATCTGCCCATTGCCAAAGTGGCAGAATATTGCGGAACCGACGCCTACTGCGCCTATCGTTTGGTGCCCATCCTCACCGAAAAGCTACAGCAAACTGACCCACGCCTCTGGAATCTTTTTATCCAGGTGGAGCTGCCCTTGGCTCACGTTTTGGAAGAAATGGAGTGGGTCGGCATCCGCATCGACACTGAGTTTCTCAAGCAGTTTTCTCAGGAACTGGAGAAAGAGCTGCAGACTCTGGAGCAGAAAGCCTACGCCCAAGCAGGCGAGGTTTTTAACCTCAACTCTCCCAAACAACTGGGATCCCTGCTTTTTGAAAAGCTAAAGCTAGATATCCGAAAAACTCGCAAGACAGCCACCGGCTACTCCACCGATGCTTCGGTTTTGGAGAAGCTGGAAGGGGATCACCCAGTCATTGAAACCATTCTCCAGTACCGCACCCTGGCCAAGCTCAAATCCACCTATGTGGACGCGCTGCCGGCTCTGGTAAGACGCGATACGGGTAGGGTGCACACCAGCTTCAACCAGACCGTTACTGCCACTGGCCGGCTCAGCTCCTCCAACCCCAATTTGCAAAATATCCCCATCCGCAGCGAGTTTAGCCGCCGCATTCGCCAGGCCTTCGTTCCCCAGGAGGGATGGCTGTTGGCCTCGGCTGACTACTCGCAAATTGAGCTGCGCATCCTGGCCCACCTCAGCCAAGAGCCAACCCTCATCGAGTGCTTTCGCTCTGGGGAAGATGTGCATACCCTTACCGCTCGCTTGCTCTTTGAAAAACAAGAAGTAACCAGCGAAGAACGCCGCCTGGCCAAGACGATTAACTATGGGGTGATCTACGGCATGGGGGCGCAGCGTTTTGCCCGCACTGCCGGCGTCTCTCTAGCGGAGGCGAAGGAATTTTTGCGGCGATTTAACGAGCGCTATGCCGGCGTTTTTGCCTATCTCCGCGCCACCCAAGCCTTTGTGGAAGAACATGGCTATGTGGAAACCATCTTGGGCCGCCGTCGCTATTTCCCCAATTTGTCTCAGCTGTCGGGCCATCGCAAGCAAGCTGAGCTGCGGGCTGCCGTGAACGCCCCCATCCAGGGATCCGCCTCAGACATCATCAAAGTGGCCATGGTTCGCTTGCAGGAAAAGCTGCAGCATTTTCGCTCGCGTTTGCTTTTGCAGGTTCACGACGAGCTGGTGTTTGAAGTAGAGCCCTCCGAATGGCAGGACTTACGGCCCCTCATTCAAAGAGAAATGGAAGAGGCAGTGCCCCTTTCCATACCGCTGGTGGTGGACATTCAAATTGGCCACAACTGGAAGGAGGCCAACTAAGGGATCCCGGCCTCGGAGAAATGTTAAGCTATGTAAAAGTGTGTGAAAGTGTTGGTTATCTCCCTATGGCCGTTGAGATCTACACGTGGCGTTTTTGTCCCTTCTGCATTCGCGCTAAGCAACTGCTAGACCGCAAGGGAGTCAAGTACATCGAATACGCCATCGATGGGGACGAGGCAGCGCGAGCGGAGATGGCCAAGCGGGCCAACGGGCGCCGTTCGGTACCCCAGATTTTTATCAACAACCAGCACATCGGCGGCTGCGACGACCTCTACGCCCTTGATGCCCAGGGCAAGTTAGATCTGCTCCTGCAGCAGGCCACCTAGCTCCGTCCCTTGCCTGTGGCCTCAGACGGGTGCACGGGCAAGGAGACCCAGCCTACCCAGCCTAGCCACTGTCCTGCTTAACCCGAGCGCGTGCTTGTTTCAGCATGGCAATCAGGGTGTGGTGGGCATCTTCGGAATCCTTGAGAGGGTGATCAAAGGAAATGCGCAGCGTTTGTATGGTCCCGTCAACCTCTACCTGCAAGTCCATCCCTTCCGAGTCGATAGCCTGCATGCGGGCCTGGGTCACCCCTTCCACCTGACCGAAGACTCTGGCATAGAGCGCTAGGGCATCGGCGTGGTCTTCGTTCATGTGCTTGCAGATGCGCTCGCTAACTTGAGGGGTGAGAGGATCGCCCATAGAAGGTGGGAATTGCCAGGTACAGGTTTTAGTCTAGCGGAGTCTTGACCGAAACCTTGGCGGCGCAGATCCCGCTCTTCCCCTTTCCCCCCGTATACGGGGGATGAAAGGGGGGAGAACGCCAATCAAAGAGCTAGTTGAGGGCAGGCTAACGGTTGCCAGGGCCAGCCATATCTCGGTCTAGGTTGCAGCCATCTCCGATCGCCCTCTGGATAGGGTTGAGACGCCTTTGCCAGCTTTGCACCTGGGGATCCGGGCTGAGGCCGTGCTCGAGAAAAAACAGCTTGCCCCCCACCCGCAGCACCCGCCGGATTTCCCCCAAAGCCTTGGCCAAATCGGGGATGCTACACAGGGTCCAGGTGCTGACCACGCTGTCAAAACTCTGGTTCGAAAAAGGCAGCTCTTGGGCGTCCGCCACCAGCCAATCGACGGCGATGGAGGAAGCCGCGATGCGGCGGCGGGCCAGGGATCCCATGCCGGGGTTGGGATCTGCCACTGTAATTTTTTGAATGTGCTCTGGGTAGCAGGCCAGGTTGAGGCCGGTGCCAAAGCCGATCTCCAAGACCGCTCCCCGCACCTGGGCCAGAAGCTGCCGCCGATAGCTCTCCAGACGCTCGCTGGCCAGAGCCCAATCCAGCAACCTCGGAAAGAGCACCTGCCGGTAGAAAGCCTTCATAAGCCGGGCTCAAGAGGTTCGCGATCTATTTTCGGGCCGTTCGAGCGTAGCGGGGTTGGGGGCCAGCTTCAGGGAGTAGAGGCCGTAGCAGGCCAGCAGCCAATTGAGCAGGCGGGCCACCACGCGGGCGGTTGGCCGCGTCGCCGCTCCCACCGCCACTCCTCCCAAGGAAAGGCCGATCACAGGGCGGGCGGCGAAGATGGCCTCACAGGTTGTTAACAGTTGAAACCAACTCAGCCCCCCCGGCTCCGGGTGGTGCACCGCCGGCGCCAAAGAGGGATCCAGCACACTGCAGTCCACCACCAAAAACACCGGCTGCTCCGGCAAAGCCTCCACCACCTGCTGCGGATCCCAGCCATCCTGGGCCCAAAAGATCGGGCTGGCGTGGTTTTTCAGCCAGGCGTAGGCGCGGGCACTGCCGCTGCGCAGCCCCACATGCACCACCGGCAGCCTATGCTGGTAGAGCAACTCCACCCAGGCAGCGTTGCCATAGCCCATATCTTGCTCCGGCTGGGTCATCTCCTCGGGCGGCATCAGGTTGGCATGGGCGCTGCAATGCACCACACTCAGGGCGAGGTAGTGCTTCCAAAGGGCACGAATGGCTCCCCAACTGGCCGCCAAGACCGAAGGCAACAGCACCGGCCACTGTTGTCGTCGCCAAGCCTGAATAACCGCCGCCTCACACATGCCATAGGGCGGCTCATCCACCAGCCCCGGCAACTGCGCCACTGCTATCTCATCCACATTGATCCCCAACCGCGGCTCAAAAGCACACAGCTCAGCACCGGCGTTGAGGATGGCCAGCGGCGCCTGCGTATCTGGGCCAAAGGCAGTGGGAATGAGGACAACCCTGGCGTTGGACTGGGAACTGGGATGGAGGGACCACTGGGCCATGGGCGTCGTTCCTGTTGCAAACGTGGGGCTCTGCCGCCTGCTTCTATGGTGGCTCAGAGAGTAAGCCGGGATCCGCCCGCGCCAGAGCTGGATCTGCTACGAAAAATTACAGTTCGCCGGCAGATCTGGGGTCAAAAATCGGGCCGATGGTACATTCAAAGTGCTCCGCGCCTCAACCCCAAGCGCGGCCCAACAACGCAAACGACGACGAGAAGGTAGGCTATGGCTGTGATGGAAGGCGATCCCCGTCAGGGGGCAAAGTTGCCCCTATTCGGGGGATCCACCGGAGGGCTGTTGAGCGCAGCCGAAACCGAAGAAAAATATGTGATCACCTGGACAGGCAAGCCGGGGCAAGTGTTTGAAATGCCCACCGGCGGCGCCGCCGAGATGGTGGAGGGCAAAAACTACCTCACCTTCGCCCGCAAAGAGCAGTGCCTGGCGCTCGGCGCTCAGTTGATCTCCGAGTTCAAGATCAAGGACTACCAGATCTTCCGCATCCCGGCGGGTGGACAGCCGGAACTGGTGCATCCCAAGGATGGTGTCTTTCCCGAGAAGGTCAACGAGGGGCGCCAGCCCGTCGGCAAGGTGGATCACAACATCGGCAAGAACAAAGAGCCGGTTACCTACAAATTCACCAACGGGAAACCCTGGGACTAATTCCGGCGACCTTTGTCTTTCTGTCTTGTCGGATCCCCTGGCCAGCCCAGGGGATCTTTATTTGTTCGTCTCCACATTTGTTCGTCTCCACTGGCAACCGGTTTGAAAGGGTTCGGCGCTGTTAGCCCTCACCCCCGGCCCCTCTCCCCGAGGGAGAGGGGAGGCGGAAGGTCATGTTGAGAAGAGTCGGATCCTTTGTCGGGCTGCCTTTTGCTAAAAAAAAAGCTCCAGCAAAGCATACCTACACGGAACTGTCTAGAGGTGTCTTGACAGCGCCTTTACGAGTCCGTTTATGGACTACGTGAGAATCCCCCGCCTTCAGGCGGGGGAGTGTCAAAACCCGGGATCCCTGACAGGGCCTGGACAAGCCTACTTGGCAACCGCCGCGAAGAACTCCTTGGATTTCACCGGGTCGGGGTTCAGGGTTCTCTGGCCGGGCTGCCAGTTGGCCGGGCAAACTTCATCGGGGTGAGCTTGCACGTACTGGATGGCCTGCAGGGTGCGCAGGGTTTCATCCACGCTGCGGCCAAAGGCCAGGTTGTTGATGGTGGCGTGCTGGATGATCCCTTCCTTGTCGATGATGAACAGGCCGCGCAAAGCCACCCCTGCCGCCGGATCCAGGACATTGTAGGCGGCGCTGATCTCCTTTTTCAGGTCGGAGACCAGCGGATACCTCAGCTCGCCCACCCCTCCGGCTTTGCGGTCGGTCTGAATCCAGGCCAGGTGAGAGTACTCGCTATCCACCGAGACGCCGAGGATCTCCGTGTCCAGCTTGGCAAACTCGTCGTAGCGATCGCTGAAAGCCGTGATCTCCGTCGGGCAGACGAAGGTGAAGTCCAAGGGGTAGAAGAACAGCACCACGTACTTCTTGCCCCGGTAGTCGGAGAGCCTCACCGTCTTAAATTCCATGTCGTAAACGGCAGTGGCCGAAAAATCGGGAGCGGGCTGCCCCACCCGCAGACATCCTTCCTGAGACATCAGTCGACGCTCCTTACGGTAAAGTACAAATGTAAACTAAACCTAACATACCATACTCATAATGACTTTGTCTTACTGGCTGGCTAAGCTGGAGCGCCGCGATCCAGGGGATCCCCATTTCTTTCCGTTTTTCGGCTCTGCCAGGTCAGGGAGTCGGTTGCCATGAGGGTGGCGCTGGAGTTTCTCTACCACTTCTGTTGTGACCGCTGCCGGCGGTGGTGGAGCCCCAGCCAGGGGATCGCCTCTATTGCCCCTACTGTGGCTATCACAATTGCGTGGAGCGCATCGATACCTTTCGCGACGCCGCGCGAGGCAGTTGCCTCACCCGTCCTCCCGATGCCCCCTCTGCCGAGCTGCCCTGCGAGGAAACCGAGGCTCGGCCTCAGGAGCCGGGATCCCCAAGCTGATTCATCCGTTCACTGCATCTGCCAGCCTGTCCAGGTGGGGGTCAGCCTCAGGCAGTGAGGAGTCCAACAAACGGCGGCAGGGGTGGCGCTCTTCCAAAATGGTGGTAGAACAGCAGCAGCTATAAACCTCCAGGTAGTCGTCCGGCTCTGCCTCGAAAATGGCATACTGGCCGGGGAAGAGGGTGCGCTCCCAGTGGCCGGGAATTGTTCGGATGACCTGAACCTGCTGAGAACGGTTGACGAAAACGTATCTTTTCATTGCGTTTTTTTAATCGCCTTAAGAAAAACTTATTGGCTTTAAGCCAGGCTATCACTCTTGATCCCCAGCCGACAATAGCCAACGGGCAAGACGGGGATCGCTCTTTCTGCTTGACTTTGGCCGATTTGTTTTCTCAGCTTATGAAAGCTGAGGCAAGGGGATCCCGAGAAGAAGCCCGCCTGGTAAACTGAGGGGAAGAGTCTGAAGATATCCTTAATTGGCCTTCATCGTTCCGACATACCAAGGGGGCACGCCGTGGACAACAAGTTGGGGCTAGAGATCATCGAAGTGGTGGAGCAGGCTGCCATCGCCGCCGCCCGTTGGATGGGCAAAGGCGACAACAAGACCGCCGATCAGGTGGCCGTCGAGGCCATGCGGGAGAAACTGAACCAGATCCCCATGCGCGGCCGCATCGTCATTGGGGAGGGAACCCGCGATGAGGCCCCCATGCTCTACATCGGGGAAGAGGTGGGCATCTGTACGCGCCCGGACGCCGAGCAGTTCTGCCGCGTGGAAGAGCTGGTGGAAATCGATATTGCCGTGGATCCCTGCGAAGGCACCAACCTGGTGGCCAAGGGCCAAAACGGCTCCATGGCGGTGCTGGCCATCTCCGAAAAAGGCGGCCTTCTGCACGCGCCGGACATCTACATGCAGAAGCTGGCGGCTCCGCCCCAGGCCAAGGGCAAGGTACATCTCGACTATCCGCCGGAAAAGAATCTTCAGATTATCGCCGAAAGCCTGGATCGGGAGGTCTCCGATCTGACGGTGGTGGTCATGGACCGCAAGCGCCACGTCGATCTCATTCGCCAAATCCGGGAGGCGGGGGCGCGGGTAAAGCTGATTACCGACGGCGACATCTCGGCGGCCCTCTCGGCAGGCTTCAACGGCACCGGCATCCACGCCCTGATGGGGATCGGGGCAGCCCCAGAGGGGGTGATCTCGGCGGCGGCGCTGCGCTGCCTCGGCGCCCACTTCCAAGGTCGGCTGATCTACGACCCCGAGGTGGTGCAGGCGGGCACCTACCTGCCGCCGGTGGAAGAGACACGACGGCAACTGAAAGAACAGGGCATCGAGGATCCCGACAAGGTGTGGGAATGCGAAGAGCTAGCCAGCGGCAAGGAAGTCCTCTTTGCGGCCACCGGGATTACTGATGGCGACCTGATGCGCGGGGTGCGTTTCTTCGGCGGCGGGGCACGCACCGAGACCTTGGTGATCTCCAGCCAGTCGCGCACGGTGCGCTTTGTGGATACCATCCATATGAAAGACGGCCAACAGCCCCGCAGCCTGCAACTGCGCTGACGGATCCCCGGCCCGAAATCTCCCTCGGCAAGGGCGGCTTTCCTCTGGCGAAGGTCGCTCTTGTCCTTTGGGAAGTTAAGAAATCTATCAGTCAGTCGCCCGAAAAAACGTAATAACTCTTCAGCAAAATCCTGCAAAACCGGCTCGATACTGTTCTTAGGGTTTAGGTAGGCTGAGAAAAGTTACCTAAGCTTGCTGCAGCCGAGACAAGGCAATCCCTTGACATCGGTCTTGCCTTCCTTGTCCTAGCTAGGTGAGTTTGCTTTTGTTCATAGTTTCTGTTTTTAATAACTGTTGCTGTACAGACGACGGAGAGGCATGTTTATCGCGGTTGTCGGTCTTAGCCATCGCACAGCTCCTGTGGAGATCCGGGAGCGCCTCAGCATTCCCGAGGCCGAGGTGGGGGAGCGGATCCAGCAGCTCCGTGCCCACCCCCACATTGAGGAAGCGGCGATCCTCAGCACCTGTAACCGGCTGGAGGTCTACATCGTCACTCCAGAAATGGAAAGTGGTGTCCGACAGACGATGCAGTTCTTGGCCGAGGCGAAAGGGATCCCGCTGCCCCAACTGCGCCCGCACCTGTTTACGCTGCTCTACCAGGATGCGGTGACGCACCTGATGCGGGTGGCCGCCGGGCTGGACAGCTTGGTATTAGGGGAAGGGCAGATCCTGTCGCAAGTGAAAAAAGCGCAGCAACTGGGCCAGGCCTGCAACGGCATGGATCGCATCCTCAACCGCCTCTTCAAGGCGGCCATCACCGCCGGCAAGCGCATCCGCACCGAGACGGGGATCGGCACTGGCGCCATGTCCATCAGCTCGGCAGCGGTGGAGTTGGCCTTGCAGGAGCAGGGATCCCTTTCTCAGGGCAAGGTGACCGTGGTGGGGGCGGGGAAAATGGCTCGCCTGTTGGTGCAGCACCTCTTGGCCAAAGGGGCGGTGGATATCACCGTGGTCAACCGCTCCTTGGAGCGGGCAGAAGCGCTGGCCAAGCAATTTGAGCAGCCAATTCAAGTATTGCCTTGGGAGTCGCTGCTGAGTAGCATAGCGGAGTCCAACCTGGTCTTCACCAGCACCGGCGCCACCCAGCCCATCCTCACCTACGAGCAACTGGCGGGGGTGCTGCAGCCGGATCAGCCGCTGCTGTTGGTGGACATCTCGGTGCCCCGCAACATCGATCCCGGCGTGGAAAAGCTAAGAGGGGTACAGGTGTTCAACGTGGATCACCTCTCCCGTATCGTGGAAGAAAACCGCGCCCAACGGCAAAAGCTGGCCCTGGCCGCCGAAGCCTTGGTGGAAGAAGAAGTAGAACAGTTTATGGAGTGGTGGCGCTCCTTGGAGACGGTGCCCACCATTTCCAGCCTGCGCCACAAGGTGGAGTCCATCCGCGAGCAGGAGATGGAAAAAGCCCTCTCCCGCCTGGGCAAAGACTTCGCCGAAAAGCACCTGGAGGTCATCGAGGCGCTCACCCGCGGCATTGTCAACAAGATCCTGCATGATCCCATGGTGCAACTGCGGGCCCAGCGGGACATCGAGGCGCGGCGCAGGGCTATGCAAATTCTGCAGGAGCTGTTTAACCTCGATCCAATGCCGTCTCAGGCGCAGCAGGAGCGCTAGGGATCCCCAGGGGGTGAAGTGGGGTCAGGTGTTGAAGAATTGTAACAGCTCTCTCATCTCAGGGGGAGAGCTGCCCTTAGGATACAAAACGTAAGCGCTGGGAGTTGGGGGCATGTTCGGACAGTACGAAGTGTTTGTGCAGTTGCTGCTGTTGGCCTTGATCGTCCTGGCAGGGCCAGCGGTCATTCTGCTGCTTTACCTGCGCGGCGCCGATATGTAGGCGAGCCAGGCTGGTTGCCGGCGCAGTTGACAGAACCCCCTGAGCAGCCCCTGTCGGCATCGACCAGGGAGTTCGGCTTGTTTCTTTGTTATCTCTTAATGTAACGCTTCTTTGCGCTACAGTTATAGAGACAGCCCTAGGGCAAACTCGCCTGTAGGGCAATACTTTATGGGTTGATTATTTATGTCACTCCCCATCCGCAACGTCGCCATCATCGCCCACGTCGACCACGGCAAAACCACACTTGTGGACGCCCTGTTGCGCCAGGCGGGCACCTTCCGCGAGGGAGAGGACATTCCCGCCTGCGTGCTGGACTGCAACACGCTGGAGCGGGAGCGGGGCATCACCATCCTGGCCAAAAATACAGCCGTCCGCTACGGCGAAACCCTGATCAACATTGTCGATACCCCCGGCCACGCCGACTTCGGCGGGGAGGTGGAGCGGGTGCTGGGCATGGTGGAGGGCTGTCTGTTGGTTGTGGACGCCAACGAAGGCCCGATGCCGCAAACCCGCTTTGTGCTGCGCAAGGCGTTGGAAAAAGGCCTGCGCCCGCTCGTAGTGGTCAACAAAATCGACCGCCCTCGCGCCGAGCCCTACAAAGTTGTCGACAAGGTTCTGGATCTGTTTTTGGAGCTGGGGGCAGACGAAGACCAGTGCGATTTCCCTTACCTCTTTGCCTCGGGGCTGCAGGGCTTTGCCCTGGAAGAAGCCGACCTGAAAGCCTTTTTGGAAGGGAGGTACAGCGGCCCCTTGGACATGAAGCCCCTCTTTGAAGCCATCCTCAAGCATGTCCCACCGCCGATTGGGGATCCGGCCAAGCCGCTGCAACTACAGGTCACCACGCTGGAGTACTCGGAGTACTTGGGCCGGATCGTGATCGGCAAGATCCACAACGGCACCATCCGCCTTGGGGATCAGTTGGCGGTGGTCAAAGAAGATGGGTCGATTGCCAAGGGCAAGGTAACCAAGCTGTTTGGCTTCCAGGGCTTGCAGCGTGTTGAGCTGACCGAGGCTACTGCCGGCCATATCGTCGCCGTGGCGGGGTTTGCCGAGGCCAACATCGGCTACACCCTCACCTCTCCCGAAAACCCGCAGGCCCTGCCGCTCATTAAGGTGGACGAGCCGACGTTGCAGGTGATGATCTGCGTCAACGACTCTCCCTTTGCCGGCCAGGAGGGCACCTTTGTTACTTCGCGGCAATTGCGGGAGCGCCTGCTGCGGGAGCTAGAAACCAACGTGGCGCTGCGGGTGGAAGAAACCGACTCCCCCGATTGCTTTTTGGTCTCCGGGCGGGGCGAGCTGCACCTGGGCATTTTGCTGGAGACCATGCGGCGGGAGGGCTACGAGTTTCAGGTGGGGCAGCCGAAGGTGATCTTCCGCGAGGTAAATGGCCAGCCCTACGAGCCCTACGAGTGCTTGGTGCTGGATGTGCCGGAATCCACGGTGGGCGCCTGCATTGAACGGCTGGGGCAGCGGCGGGGAGAGATGCAGAACATGATGGTAGGCGCGGACGGACGGGCCCAGTTGGAGTTTGTCATCCCGGCCCGAGGGCTGATCGGCTTCCGCAGCGAGTTCATCCGCATTACCCGCGGCGAGGGGATCATGAGCCACAGCTTTTTGGAGTACCGTCCCCTGACGCCGGGGATCGAGACCCGCCGCAACGGCGTGCTGATCGCCTTTGAAGAGGGGGTGGCCACCACCTATGCCCTGAAAAATGCGGAAGACCGAGGGGTGTTCTTTATTACGCCAGGTACCCGCGTTTACAAGGGCATGATCGTGGGCGAGCACAACCGGCCGCAGGACTTGGAGTTGAACGTCTGTAAAACCAAGCAACTGACCAACCACCGCGCTGCCGGCGGGGAGGAGCTGGTGCATTTGCAGGCGCCGGTGGAGATGAACCTGGAGCGGGCGCTGGAGTACATCGGCGAGGACGAGCTGGTGGAGGTTACACCGAAGTCGGTGCGGCTGCGCAAGGCGCAGTTGACGGCCTCTCGCCGCTAGCGGTCGGCTCCTACCGTCGCAGGTAGAAGCGCAGGTTGGGAAAAGAGAAGGCCCCCCAGACACCGAACAAGACGACTCCCAGGCCGAACAACGCCAGCCACAGGCGGGGACGGCTGTGGAGCTGCTGGGATCCCGCCTGGACGTAGGCCAGATCCACCCAGGCGGTGTTGCCGCGGCGGAACCAGCCCACCACCTTGACGCGCTGACCCATGAGGGCGCGGAGCCGCTTCAGGCCGGAAAAGACATTGCCCACCGGCCCCAGGGGAGAGGTGAAGCGCAGCGGCATCAGCCCAGTGGCATCTTGCAGCTTCAGCTCTGCCCCCAGTTGGTAGCCAGCCTGTCCCAGCCCCACCAATTCCCCCTCCAACTCCACCGGCTGGCTGCGGCAGGGATCCGCCTCGGGATCGGCCAGCAAGTGCAGCACATCGGTCGGCTGGGGCGACAGGGATCCGCGGTACATCAAGACCGCCTTGGATCCCAGGCCCAGGCCATAGCCCACCACCGCTGTTGCCGCAATCACCTTGGGATCGAGGCGATCTGGCAGCGCCAGATAGAGGATCAGCCCCAGGAGCCAGCCAATTACCATCCCGCTCACTTCGGCAGCATAGATAGCCAGATCCAGCCAGAAGCGGCTTTGCAGACGGGCCCCATCCAACTTGGGTCCGGATCCCAGGCTCAACTCTGGCAGCAGGCGCAGCCGTTGGGCATACCCCGCCAAGACCTGGAAGCGGTGCCCCAGCAACGGATGGCTGGAGTTGACCTGCATCCAGCGGGCCCAGGGGTTGAGCTGATCCCAGAGAAAGACTTGGCCGGCTTGGGCGGGATCCCGCAGGCGGCTGGCGGCACTGGCGGCGGCGGTGGTTTTGAAGTCCAAGAAGCTGAAGAGGCGGGTGCAGTGCAGCAGCGAAGAGGGGCGGCGGTCGTTTTTGTGGGCCTCCTGCAGGCCGGCAGCCGCTTTGAGCAGAGCGGCCATCAGACCGTTGGGATTGCCCGTCGCTTCCACTGCAAAATGGTCGGCGTGGTAGGTGCCGAGGCGACAGAGGAAAAACAGGGGATAGGAGAGCACCGTGTAGATCAGGTAGAGCAGCGGAGCCACATGCCCGATCAGATCCCGCCGCTTGTTTGCCAGTTGGCTCACCTGCTCCAGGGCCAAGTAAACCAGTTGAACGGGGGATCCCAGTAGGGTCAGGATCAAGATGTCGCCGTTGAGGATGCGCCCCAGGGCTTGGGCATAGACGGCGGCAATCTCATCCGGGGCAAGCTGCTGCAACAGGGCCTGGGTGACCACGATGCGGCCGCCGTCGGGAAGCGTGCCATAGACAAAAGCCAGCGGCCCCCCTTCCGGGATCACCCCCAGCCGAGGCAGTTTTAGCTGTTTTTGGGCGCAGAGGCGCTGCAGCAGACGGGCAGTCTCGGGACTGTGGCGCTCGATTTCCCCCAAGGTGGCCCAGCGCAGCTTGTGCAGCCGCCGGTGCAGGTGATCCATCAGCCAGGGGGCAAAAAACAAAAGGCCGACGCCAAAGTTGACCGCCAGGCTGCCGGCTACCAACCAGCGCAGGCCATTGCGCAGCCAGGGCAGCAACCCCTGCAAAAACCAAAGCTGCCGCGGAAAACTCAGCCGTCCGAAATCCAGGTGAGCGCCCACCAGCACAAAACTCAGCCACCAGAGGAACAGAATGCCCACCCCCAGGGATCCCCACTTGGCCCAGCGCAGAGGGCCGGCCCGCTCCGGCAGGGGGATCTTCAGGCCCAATTGACCGGCCCGTTGGCGGCTGGAGAGCGGCTGAGCCTCAGGAGCTGGCTCTGGGGAGGGTGGGGAAGCAGCGGGTTTTTCCACCGTTTGGGGCAGGCGGGGCAGGATTTTTTGGGCCCAGCCTCGCGCCTGCGGATCCGGGTGCTGCAGCAGTTCCAGACAAAGCGCCCGCGCCTTCTCCGTCTCGCCCAACTGATGGTAGGCCCGCACCAGGTTCATCTGGGCCTCCAGGGCTTGGCTGTCGGATGCGCCTGCTTCGCCCCGCTGGCGAGACTGCGCCAAGTAGGCCTCCAGCAGTTGGATGGCTTCTTGGAAACGGCCCTGCTGCAGCGCCTCCCTGCCGGCCTGAAGGGCATCGGGGGTCATCAGCCTGCTCCGAGATCTGCCTGCTCCCCCAGCTTACTCAAGGATTTGGCCTTGCTGAGGTGGATCCCCCCGAAAGGGGGTAGTGGAGCAAGCGCCGCCGCAGGCAATCCAGCGCCGTCTGGGCGCTCCACCAGCGCACCCCCTCTCGGCCCCGCAAGCTGCCGAAGCGGTACTCGTGGACTTCCACTTTCCCCTCCGGGTCGGCCAAGCCCAGATAGACCAGGCCAACCGGCTTGGTGGATGTTCCCCCCTCTGGGCCGGCAATGCCGGTAATGCTCAGGGCCCAGTCGGAGCCGAGGACTTGCTTGGCCCCCAGGGCCATCTGGGCCGCCACCGGCTCGCTCACGGCCCCGTGCTGCCGCAGCGTCTCTGGATCCACCCGCAAAAGCTGCTCCTTGATGCGGTTGTCGTAGGCAACAATCCCGCCGACAAAATAGCGGGAGCTGCCCGGGATCCCGGTCACCAATTGCCCCAGGAGCCCGCCGGTGCAGGATTCCGCCACCGCCAGCGTTTGCCCCCGCTGCAGCAGCAGCTCCCCCACCACGCTGGCCAAGGTGGCCTCGTCGCTGCCGAAGTAGTCTTCCCCAGAAACCTGTAAAATCTGCTCCACCACCGGGGCAATCAACGCTTCCGCCGCCTCGCGCGTGGGGGCGCGTCCGGTAACCCGCAGGCGCACCTCCCCCTGGCTGGCGTAGGGTGCCACGGTGGGATTTTCCCCCGCCAGCAGGGATCCCACCCGTTCGGCCAAGGTCGATTCGGGAATGCCCCAGTAGCGCAACACGCGGCTGTAGAACACCTCCTGGCCCCAGCCCAGGGAGCGCAAATAGGGCACAGCCGTCTCCTGCCACATCTGCTGCATCTCCCGCGGCACCCCGGGAAAGGTGAGGATGTGCAGGTCGGGCCGCGGCTGCCAGATGAGGCCACAGGCGCTGCCGACCGGGTTGGGCAGGACGGTTGCCCCCTGAGGCAAAAAGGCCTGCTTGCGGTTGCTGGGGGAGGGCTCCATACCTCGCTGGCCGTACTTCTGCCGGATCTCCTCCCAAACCTGCGGGTGCTCCACCATCTCCACCCCGAAGAAAGAGGCCAGCGCCGCGTGGGTCAGATCATCAGGGGTCGGCCCCAGGCCGCCGGTGATCAAAATCAAACGGGAGCGGTTGCAGGCCACCTCCAGGGCGTGGTGGATGCGGGCTTCGTTGTCCCCCACCACCGTTTGGTAATAATGGGGGATCCCCAGCTTGGCCAGCTCGGCTGCCAGATATTGGGCGTTGGTGTTGGTGATCTCTCCCAAGAGCAACTCTGTGCCAATGCAGAGGATCTCAGCCCCCTGGGGAATAGCGGTTTGCGGTGGGCTCATGCTTGGCCTTGAGCTCAGCTCAGCCGCAAGTATACAAGCATAGAGGTCTCGGCCCCCCTTCACGCCCTCAGATTTTTGGCTGGTCGTCGGCCATTCCGAATTGCGATCCCAGAAGACTTGCTCAAGCTCGCCAGGGATCCTCGGCCAGCCGAGCCAAAGCTTCCAAATCAGCACCCACCACGCGGTGCAGGATCCACTCGGGATGTGGCTTGGCGCCCAGGCGCCGGTAGAACTCCAATGCCGGCTGGTTCCAATCCAAAACCATCCACTCCAGCCGCCCGTATCCTTTGGCCACCGCCTCCTGGGCCACCCGCGCCAAGAGCGCCCTGCCGATGCCCCTGCCCCGGAACTCCGGCAACACGAACAGGTCTTCCAGGTAGATTCCCGGCCGGGTGAGGAAGGTGGAGAAATTGCGAAAGTAAAGAGCAAAGCCCACCGCCTGCCCTTCTACCTCCGCCAGCAACGCCGAAACGAAGGCCTCGGGGCCAAACAGATGCTGTCGCAGCAGCTCAGCGGATCCCGTTACCAAGTGGCTCAGCTTCTCGTACTCGGCCAAAGCACAAATGAGATCAAACAGAACGGGCGCATCCTCAGGGGTGGCAGGGCGGATTTCCATCAGAACCTCCGGGGTACTCCCGCCACAGCGCAGCTTGGCGGGCTGGAGGA
>NZ_JANSHP010000120.1:0-1904 GCF_047502605.1 Synechococcus sp. RC10A2 | reverse complement strand
GATTGAGGCCAACCTGAGCCAGGCCAACCTGATCTGGGCCAACCTGAGCGGGGCCAACCTGAGCGGGGCCAACCTGAGCGGGGCCAACCTGAGCGGGGCCGACCTGAGCAGGGCTGACCTGAGGGGAGCCAACTTGAGGGGAGCAAAGCTGGGTGGCACGAACCTAAAGGGGGCAAACCTATGGGGCGCAAAACTAAGTCCCGGCTGGGATCAATTCGCCGACTTGAAAGGGGCCATCCTCCCCGACGGAGCCATCCATCCCTAGCCTGATCCCTTGGCTACACTACCTACAGCCGCTCTCAGTGGATCCATGAGTCCCTCAGATCTCGCCTTTGCCAGCAATCACCAAGACATCCTCACACTGCTGGACTTAGTGGTTCGCGCCCGCTACCCTTTGATCTACCTGGTTACTCCCGAAGAAGCCCCGGCAGAGGAGCTCCTGCAAGTTCTAGCCGATTCCCTCAACCCCAAGCGCAAACTCCTAATCTGGGATATCGTCTCCGGCTGGTCAGATAACGGCCAAAACAAAGGCCAATTGATGCCTGCTCTGGGCCGCATCGGCGCCATCAAAGAGGACGAGGCGGTTATTTGTGTTCTCAAAGACCTAAACCCCACCCTGAGAAATCCGGAACGCTCGGACAATTACCCCGTCATCCGCTACCTGAAAACCCTGGCCAGAGAGAGCCGCCACAGCCGCAAGTCCATCATCCTCTTGAGCCAAGAAGCCGTTGTCCCTGCCGAGCTGCGCGAGGAAATTGTGGTCTATGATTTTCCCCTGCCCAGCATCGCCGAAATTGAGCGGATCATTACCCGCGCGATCCCTGCCCGTCAACTGGAGCTAAGCGGCCCGGCGCGGGAACAACTGGTTCGAGCCTGCCAAGGACTGACCCGGCAGCGCATTGAGCGGATCCTGGCCCGCGCCCTAGCCGCCAAGGGCAAGGTCAGCGAGGGCGATATTGACCTTGTTCTGGAAGAGAAAAAACAATACATCCGCCAGACGGAAATCCTGGAGTTTTACAACCCCTCCGAGACCTTGCAAAATGTCGGCGGCCTGGAAAACCTCAAAGCCTGGATTCGGCAGCGCCGCAACAGTTTTAGTGCCCAGGCCCGTGCCTATGGCTTGCCCAGTCCTAAGGGCATTTTGCTGGCCGGGATCCAGGGCACCGGCAAGTCTCTATGTGCCAAAACCATAGCCCGCGAGTGGCGCATGCCCTTGCTCAGGCTGGATGTGGGGCGACTCTTCGGCGGGATCGTCGGCGAAAGCGAAAGCCGCGTGCGCCAGATGATCCAAATTGCCGAAGCCATGGCCCCTTGTGTGTTGTGGATTGATGAGTTGGATAAAGCCTTTGGCGGCGTCAACAGCGAGTTTTCAGGGGATTCGGGCACCAGCAAGCGGGTCTTCGGCAGCCTGATCACCTGGATGCAGGAAAAAACCAAACCCGTTTTTATTGTTGCCACCGCCAACAATGTCCGCATCTTGCCGGCCGAGCTGCTGCGCAAAGGCCGGTTTGACGAAATTTTCTTCGTCAATTTGCCCAACCAACGGGAGCGGGAGGAGATCTTCCAAGTCCACATCCAGCGGCTGCGGCCCAACCGCGTGCGGGATTTTGCCTACCCTGAGCTGGCCATGGCCAGCGAAAACTTCAGCGGCGCAGAAATTGAGCAGACCATCTACGATGCCATGCACATGGCCTTCAACCAGGATCCGCCCCGCGAGTTTACCCAGGAGGATATTCTCGGCGCCATTCGCCAAACCGTTCCCCTGGCCGCCATCGCCCGCGACCAGATTCAAGACTTGAAAGCGTGGGCTGCCGAGTCCGGGGCCCGAACGGCCTCCCGAGATCAACACATTGTGCACCATCAGCCAACACTGGTGCAAAAAAGAGGGCAGGGCCCCCTCGAAG
>NZ_JANSHP010000119.1:0-31503 GCF_047502605.1 Synechococcus sp. RC10A2 | reverse complement strand
CAAGCTCGGCTAACCTGGCAGGTGGATCCCTGGGGATCCTGGCAGGTGCGCGGCGTTGTACAGGAGTTCCATTTGTGGATCGGCTGGCCAGACCTGCCATCCCCTGGGATGGATCCCGTCAAGCCCCGAGAGCCTCCTTGGCCGCATACATAACCTCTAGGGTGATCTCGGTCAGGCCACGCTCGCGGGCAAATTTTTCGGTGTTGCGTTTCACCTTGCCGCGCACAAAGCCGGGCACTTTGTTCAGCTCCGCCTGGGCTTCTCGCGTCCAGATGAGATCGGAATCGGCGCTCAGGCTCTTGTGGATCACTTCTTTGGTGTCGTGGCCGCCGAAGACCTCCAGCAGGTGATCCTCCATGCCCAGGGTAAAGGAGTTGTAGATTAGGTCCACAATTTGGTTGGCGCCCTCATACCCCAAAAAGGGCCGGTAGCCGATGGGAAAATCTTGCACGTGCATGGGCGCCGAGATTACCCCACAAGGGATCCGCAGCCGCTTGCCCACATGCCGCTCCATCTGGGTGCCGAAGATGGCGGCAGGCTCCACCTGGGCAATGGCATCGGCTACGCGGGTGTGATCTTCGGTCAGCAGCACCTGATCGCAATACCCGCCCACCTCTGCCTGGAACCACTCGCCATCGTAGGTGCAATAGCTGCCCGCCCAGACCACATGAACCCCCATCTCGCGGGCCAGGATCTTGGTGATGGCTGCCGCATGGGTGCAATCCCCAAAGACCACGGCTTTTTTGCCGGTCAGATTTTGGCAATCGATGGAGCGGGAGAACCAAGCCGCCTGGGAAACGTAGAGGGTCTGCTCCTGGATGTAGGGCTCGTAGTCCACCGGGATCCCTTGCTCGTTGAGAACCTGCTGGATCTGGCGGATGAAGCGGGCTGTTTCCACCACCCCCATGGGGGTGATCTCCACATAAGGTGTGCCAAACTGCTCCTGCAGGTAGCGAGCCGTCATCGGCCCCAGTTCCCGGTAGGGCACCACGTTAAACCAGGCCCGCCCCAGGTGCTTGAGATCGTGGACGCTGGCCCCCTGCGGGATCACCAAATTGAGCTCGATCCCCAGATCCTGGAGCAGCTTTTTCAACTCCCGCAGATCGTGGGCATGGTGAAAGCCCAGGCTGGAGATGCCGAGGATGTTGCAGGAAGGACGCTCCGTCCTCCGGGGCGGGCCGCTCAACTCCCCACTTTTGCGGGCTTTGTTGATATAGAACTCCACAATCTGGTGCAGGGTGCGCTCGGCGGCCTGCAACTCGTTGACCCGATAGTGGTTGACATCGGCCAGCAGCACGTCACAGCGGCTGGACAACTGCGCCTGCCGCACAAAGTGATGCAGATCCTCCTGCAAAATGCTGGAGGTGCAGGTGGGGGTAACCACAATGAGATCAGGCTGCTCCTCGCCGTCTTTGCGGACGATGTTGCGAATCACCTTCTCGTCCGATCCCCGCGCCAACACCTGCCGATCAACGACGCTGGTGGTTACCGGGGTAAAGTCCCGCTCCCGCTCCAGCATGGAACGCATCACGTTGAAATAGTCGTCCCCCAGGGGAGCGTGCATGATGCTGTGAACGTTTTTGAAAGAACTGGCCACCCGCAGCGTGCCGATGTGGGCGGGGCCAGCGTACATCCAATAGGCCAATTTCATGGACAGCCTCTCAAATGAAAACCGAGGCAAGAGCCGGGATCCCAATCCGCCGCCGACTTCTCACCCGCTGCAAATCTCTTCTGGCATTGTAGAACGCCCGGCAGCCGGGATCCCTTGGCCGTTATCCTCCGTAACTCCCGGCCACGGCGATTGTAAACATCATCGATCAAAAGCAAAACGGCCCTTTCAAGACAGCGACAATTACGGGGATCCCTCTACCCTGACTTCAAGGCCTGTTCCATGCTGGAAATAGGGGCAGCAGCCCTGGACTCCGCTTGGCAGCTTGCCGGCGAAGAACCCAATTTCCGTAGCTTTCGTTACAGATTAACTTTTGAATACAAAATGTGTACCTCTACAAACTTGAGCAGAGATTTTGGGTTACCCAGGCAAGTTTTTGGCCAGCCAAGGCAGACTGAGTCTGGAGAGAGGCTCTTCTGTTTCCCTGGATACAAACCTGGGCAAAGACCCGGGCAGAAGGGCGTGGCTGCTGGAGAAAGCGAACACCCTTTGAGGTGTTGAGGTGAAAGGCCATGGGCTCTACCACGATTTCTTGGCAACGTGATCGCAAAGCCCCTCAGGAGCAGATGGATTCCATGACTGTCACATATCTTAAGTCTGCGGCTTGCCTGCGCAACTGGCTGCAGGCGCCCTTGCAACCGATTCGAGCGGCAATTGACAGCATTGAAGTTCAGGATCCCCGCTTGGCCCACTTTTTGTGTCGGTGGATCCCGGCCCGCTGTCCTTTCGAGCGAGATGTGGTGTTGTTTGGCCACAAACTGATGCACATTCCACCGATGTGCAAGCTCAACCCCTTCTACGATCAAGTAGTAGGGCTGCGCTTCCGGGCTTTGTCGTTTTTGGCAGAACAGGGAGAAGACATCAGCCGCTACCTCTAGATCGACTTTCGGTTTGGATGATACTCCACATGTATTCACGGAACATAGATTGCTTCTTTTTTCATCAGTGGACGGAGTTTGGGGCGTAGAGCCTTGTCGGCCACAAGGTCGAGGGGGCATCCAAGTTTGTCTTCCAAGTAGAAGAGCAGATTGAAGTAACGCTTGGAGTCGACTTTACCAATGAATTTAACTAGGATATCGATGTCGCTGCCGGCTTGATCCTCGCCACGAGCAGTTGAGCCAAACAGGGCCAGTCACCGCACACGGCGGGTGTTTATTCTAGCTATCTTTAGGAAGTCGGGTTCAAGGGATCCCTGGCCGTCCAAAAGCCGTTGAGAAACTATGGCCACTTTAAACCAGATATAAGACACTCTCCAAGGGATCCTCGCCACTACCCAAGCGCTCTGCGCCGCCGGCGCGTTCGCGACAGTGTTGCGTAGCAATAACGATGTAACAAGCCGTAGTCTGGCCAGAGTGGATCCCGTCAGAGGGGGTTTCCAACTGGATGAAAACGGCGGCGTTGCTCCTGAAGTTAGGGTTAGCAGGGAGAATCGGAGAGACTACGCTTTAGTTTCTGTAAATTGTCAAGCAGTTGGGGCATGTCACTTTGGATGATACTCCACAAAACGTCGTTGTCTAGAGCAAGATAAGCATGAATGATACGGTTACGAGTGGCAATGAGTTGTCGCCAAGGAATATTTTCGTTCTGGTTACGGACTTCTGCAGGAATGTGAGTGGCTGCCTCACCAATCAACTCGATGTTTCTCAAGGTCGCATCATAGGTTCGGCGATCCCGTTCAAAGTCTTCTTGAGTGTACCCCTCTGTGTATTCAAGGACTCGCTTGGCAAATTCAATCATATCATCTAGGTAGAAACGCCATTCACGGGACATAGATTGCTTCTTTTTCTATCAATGGACGAAGTTCGGGGCGTAGAGCCTTGTCGGTCACAAGGTCTAGGGGGCATCCAAGTTTGTCTTCCAAGTAGAAGAGCAGACCGAAGTAACGCTTGGAGTCGGCTTTACCAATAAATTCAACTAGGATATCGATGTCGCTGCCGGCTTGATCCTCGCCACGAGCAGTTGAGCCAAACAGGGCCAGTCGCCGCACACCAAATTGCTTTTGAATCTCGGCAAATTGCTCGCCGAGCAATTGCAATACTTGTTGTTTCCTCATGGCTGGTCAGATTGGATCATTCACTTGTCAACTCTCCAAGTGGGAACACAGGTTGGCCGCTTGTTTTGATCTTCCAGGCTCACACAGGCAGGTGTTTATTCTAGCTATCTTTAGGAAGTCGGGTTCAAGGGATCCCTGGCCGTCCAAAAGCCGTTGAGAAACTATGGCCACTTTAAACCAGATATAAGACACTCTCCAAGGGATCCTCGCCACTACCCAAGCGCTCTGCGCCGCCGACGCATTCGCGACAGCGTTGCGTAGCAATAACGATGTAACAAACCGTAGTCTGGCCAGAGCGGATCCCGTCAGAAGCGGGTCTCGAACTCCAGGGAAAGGACGTTGTTGCCCTCGAGGTCGGTGGTGGCACGGGTGAGGGTTTGGTCGTTGAGGCGGTAGCGGGCGCTGTAGCGGGTGGGCTGAAAGGGATCCGTCAGGTTGCGCTGCACCGAGATGGAAGTAGCCGGCCCCAGATCGCGGGCCACCTCCAGCGCCAGGCCGACTGAGGAGCGTCTGGGGGCACGGGTATCGACCTGGGGAACGGGGCTGAGGCGAACCTCATCCAAGCCGAGGGTGTCCCGCAGCGTCTCCAACACATCGTTAAGCAAAGCCGTTCCCGCCAGCCCGGCCACCCCTGCTTCGGGGTTGAGTTGGGCCAAAGCTGTTCCCCCCAACAGGGCGACGATCTCTTGGGGGGAGCGGCTGGGGCTGCTGGAAAGGGTCAGAACGCCGTTGCGGGGATCCGCAGCCGCAAGCTGGCTGGCCCGCCCGTTGACGTTGGCAAAGATCTCGATGCTCTGCTGCGATCCCGGCAGGTTGCGGTTGGTGTCGAAGGGGGACAGATCCTGGGGAAAGCGATAGACCTCGAAGGCTTGGGTCACCAGGCGCAGGTTTAAGAAAGGATCGAAGGGGTTGTCCAGGTCAAAGGTGGCGGTGTTGGGGCGGGAGCGATCCAGGCGAAAGTTGGCAATGGGCAGGCTGACGCGGCCTCGCTCCAGGGCGATGGTGCCCGCCGGACGCAGGTCTTGGGGAGTGCCGAACAGGCGCAAGCTGCCGCTGGCGTGGAATTCAAACAGGTTGGGCCGCTGCACGCGGATCCCGGGCCCCAAAACCAGCTCCAGGCCGTTGAGCCGCGGCTGCCAAAAGGGATCCGCCTGAGTCGAGTCTGCGGGAGCTGCCGCCGCTTCCCCTTTTTCAGGGCGGGGGCTGGCATCTACGATCCCTTGGGAGACCTCCAGGCGCCCCTCGAGCAAAGGCCGCAGCAGCAGGCCGCCCACCACCACCTCCCCCTGCAGGCGGCCTGTGTAGAGGTTGGGCAGGGTGAGCTGGATCCCTTGCAGTTGCAGCGTTAGGGGTGGCGAGGTCTCGTCCATCTGCAGGGCGCCGCGGGAGTTGACGGGCAAAAAGCCGTTGGCCAAGAGGGATCCGCCCCCCAACTGGCCCTGCAGCTCCCGCACCTCCAATTGGTTGAGGTTAAAGAAAATTTGGCCGGTCAGGTCGGTGATGGGCTCCGGCAGGGCGGCCAACTTGAGGATCCCGGAGCTAAGGCTGAGGTTCCCCTGCAGGCTGGGCTCTCGCAAGCTGCCGCGGATGGCCAGCTCCAGTTGGCTTTGGCCCCCTTCCCAGCGCACCTGGTCGGTGAGGAGGTTGATCAGGCGCAGGCCGCCATTCTCGGCTTGCAGGGTGAGGTCGATCTGATCCGATGCGGCCCGCACCTCCGCAAAGGGCAGGGTGTAGGGCACCAGGCCGGAAAGGCGGATCGGCTCGTCGCCGTTGGCCAGCAGGGCGCCCTCCAGGCGCAGTTGACCCTGGTTGTAGTCAAATTGTCCCCCCACCTCCCGCAGCGGCACCTGGTTGATCTGGGCGTTGACCACCGTCAGGGAGCCGCGGGCCCGGGGATCCCGCAGGTTGCCTGCCAGTTCCACATCCAGGTTGAGATCTCCCTGCAGCTCCAGCTCGTCCGGCAGGAAGCGATCCAGCAAAGCCAGAGGAAATGCTTGGATTTGCAGGGATCCCGACTGTTCCTCCAGGCCCACCTTGCCAGAGAACAGGGCCTGGCGTTCGCCACTGCGCAACAGCAGCGGCTGCAGCACCACCGCCCCTTCGACCAGGCTGCCGCTGGCGGTGAGGCTCTCGATGCTGAACTCCTGGGCCTGCCAATTCTGGCCCTCGAGCTGAAAGCTGACGCTGGGCCGGTTGAGGTTGCCGACCAGGCTGACGCTGGCCTGAAATTCCCCCTGCAGGCTGGTGGGCGGCGGGATGCGGGGATCCATACGGCTGGCCAGGGCCCCCAGGTGGGCGGCCAGGATCTGGGCGTAGTACTCCAGTTGTTGCAGCAGCGGATAGCCGGGCAGGCCGACCGGCTCTGTCTCTAACACAGCGGCAGGGCCCAAAGGTGGCAGCCGAAAACCGCGGCTGGTGATATCGCTCCACTCCCGCCACTTGAAAGTAGAGACGATATCTTCCAAGCGGCCTTGACGGGTGCTGATCTGCAGGTCGATTTGGGGAATGGGGACTTCCGAGGTGGGATCCAAAGCAGCCTGGAGAGAGGTTGCCGGCAGCTCCAAAGTGCCGCTGGCGGTGTAGAGGCTCTCGAACAGCTCCAGTTGGGCTTGGGCAAGGGTCAGGCGAGCGGGGCGGGAGTCGTCGCTGGGGCGATAATCGAAATCCACTGAGAGGCCCTGCACCGCGAGATCGCCTAGCCGCAGCCCCTCGACCGCAGCTCGACCTCGAGCGGCGCCACTGGCCAGGTCAAGCGCCACCTCCCCATTGAGGGTTCCGCCCAGGCCAGCCCAGGGCCCGGCAGCCAACCCTCCCAGCAAAGCCAGCGGCAACTGGCTTGCCGTCACCTGCAGTTCATCTTGCTGGCGTTGGCCGCGCACTTCCGCCTCGCCCCGCCGCACCTGGAATTGCACAGGCCGAAACTGGGGATCCAACTGCAGCGCCAGCCGCTCCCGCGCCCCCACTAGCTCCACCGCCGTCCCCTGGGCAGACCAGCTAAAGGGCCCGGCCAAGTCGGCAAAGGCCACCTCCCCCACCTGCAAGCCGCGCAACTGCGCCTCGCCAGCCACCTGCAGGTTGTCCGGAGAGCCGCGGATCTGCCCGGATCCCTGCAGCACCCCCTGCAGCAGTGGCGGCAGGCCGGGCACTTCCGCCAGGGGGATCCCGTCAGCGGCAAAGCTCAGGTCCAGGGATCCCACCTGCAGCGTCTGGGGATCCACCGGGATCTCTCCCTCTACTCTGGCCAAGCGGGCGGTGTCGGCCAAGATCTCTGCCTGCTGGATACGCAAGCCAGATCCTTCCCAAGCTACCTGGCCGCGGATGCCGTCAACCCATTGCACTCCCCTCTCTCCCAAAGGCTGGGACAGGGCTAGCGACCCTTGCGCCCGCAACGCCGCCAGGAAACCCACCTCCGCCGCCTCCCCTGTGTCCACCTGCGCCATCAGCTCACCAGAGAGGGATCCCGGCCACTGCGGGTTAAAAAAGGCCAGCGGCAGATCCTGGGGAGCCACTTGGGCTTGGACTTGCCCTCCCGCCCACCGCCCCGCCACCTGGGCCCGGCCCCCGCCCAGCTCCAACACCGCCTGCGGCACCTGTACCGCCCACCCCTCGGCCTCGGGCAAGATCTGCAGCTGTCCTCTGCCGGCAATCTCTCCTCCTTGGGTTGTCCAGGTGGCCTCCACCTGGGGCCGGGATCCCGCCAGCGCCACCTGCACCTGGGCACTTACCGGCCCCAGCTCGCCCCGCCGCGGCAGGTTGAGGGCGTAGAGAGCCAGCACCTGCTCTACATCGGCCCCGGTGACCTGGAGATCGAACCGGCCTGCTAAGCCGGCAGCCCATTGCAGTTGTCCGGATCCCTGGATCCGCCCGCCGGCGGCCTTCAGGTCGATTTCCTCAAAGGCCAAGGTTTGATCGGCCAAGCGGAAGCCAAAAGCATATTCCGGCACCGGCAGGCGATCCACCCGCCCCGGCGAGATCCCTCGCAACTGCCCTTGGATCTGCGGCCCATTCAGCGGCCCGGTGACCCTCAGGGATCCCGCCACCACCCCTTCCGCCGGCAGCTCAACGTTGAAAGTCTCCTGGATCTGCTGCAGGCTGGCCGGGGCAATAGCGGCTTGCAGATCCAATCCCTCCTTGTCGCCGAAGACAATGGAGCCGTTGAGATCTTCAAAAGCAAGCTGGCCAAAACGACCGCTCACCCCCTGCAGTTCCAGCTCCTCTAGGGTAAAGCGAACGGAGCCCTTCACCTCTTCAAAAGGATGGGGCAACCTCTCCAGCCCCAGCCGCGCCTGCTGAACCTGGGCTTGCCCCGTCAACTCCCAAGGGCGTTCTCCTCCCCAGAGGACTTGCAGATCCAGACTGGCTTCCCCTTCCACCTCAGTCAAGGGCGCCGCCGGCAAGACGCTGGGCAGCAGCTCCAAAGGCAGGCGCCGAGCGGCCAGCGTCACCGAGCCAGAAGCCTGGGCGAAATCCGCCACCCCCCGGAGCTGCAGGGGGTAGCCCCCTTCCCCCTCCAGAGAGCGCAGCGCCGCCGAGAGCTGGAAACTGGCCCGACCCCCTCCCTCCTCCCCCGGCGGGGCACTCAGCCACACCTGCGCCTGGCCCTGCAACTGCTCAAACCGGCGCCGCTCTCCCACTAAGGGAATAGCCGTCAGGGATCCCCCCTGCAAACGGATGTTCAGCCCCTGCAAGGGCAGGGATCCCTCGCCTTCTGGCAGTTGAAACTGCACGTCTGCCCAGCCGCGATCCAGCGTCTCCATCAGCAGCAGTTGCGGCTGATTCAGGGTAATATTGAGCACCCACTCCCCCGTCTGCAGCCAGGTCCAGAAGTCGGGGCTGAGGTCGATGGAGCCGATGCTGGCCAGATGTTCGATGTGGCTTTCCCCTAGCCTCACCTGCCAAGGGGCTACAAACCTTACCTCCCCCAATTCCACCTGCCGGCGCATCGCCTGCGAGAGGGTAGCTTCCACCTGGGGCAGCACCCGATCTTGAAAGTAGGCCCCGATTCCCCAGGCAGCCCCAAAAGCGGCAGCCGTCAAGCCCAAACCCAGCCCCGCCCCCATCCAGGTGCCGGGGGGAAGGGAAAAGCGTCGCCGCTGCCCCTCTTGCTCCTGCCGATCCTCTCCCAACGCTCGCCCCTCAGGGATCCCAACCACCCCACTTGAGAAGCCCTGTCTGGCCCGCAGGCCGGCCTCCTTGGGGAACATCAAAAACTGCCCCCATCCTACCCAAGGACTCCCGCCTTGCCACGAGGGGCCAAAAAGCAGGGATCCCTGCCCCCAGCCGCAATCCCCTGCCCGCGGAAAAATACCGTCTCGCCAAGGGAGTAGGGATGCTAAGCTATCTCCACGCCCGAGATCGGGCCTCAACCCTCTGTCGAGATAGATAAAAGGAGAAAAGCCATTCCGGAACCTCTGTCTCTGACGGTCAGCTTGCGCGGCAGCCACGAAGCGCTGGAGAACTGCCAGGTCTTTTACCTGACGGGCCTTCTGGATGCCTTTTCTGAGCCGGTCTTCGTTAAGGTGGTCACCAAATACCTAGAAGAGGGATCCCCCAATCTCATCCTGGATTTGACGGGGATCGACTTCATCGATAGCTCTGGCGTCGGTGCCCTGGTGCAATTGGCCAAGCTGGCCCAGAGCCGTGGGGGCATCTTTCAGGTGGTGAGCAACCCCCGCATCACCCAAACGGTGAAACTGGTGCGGCTAGAGAAGTTTTTGTCCTTGCGCAACTCGCTCCAAGAGGCCCTCGATCATCTGGCCGCAGAAGGTGGGGGACGTCCAGAGCCTGACACTCGCCCCGACGCCGCCGAGGCAAGGCCTGAGGGGCCAGACGGCCAAGCTTCCTGAGCTGGCGGACAAGCTCCACCATGGGCCTGGGGACTTTTTGGGGCATTAGCGCCGGGGCCGGGGATCCCGAGTGGCTCACCCTCAAAGCAGCCCGCATCCTCGGCGCCGTCAGGTGGGTGGCCTGCCCCCAGAACGCCGCCGGCCAGCCGGGCCTAGCTTACCAAATCGTGCGCCCTTGGCTGCGACCGGAACAAACCCTGTTGCCGCTGCATCTGCCCTTTGTTACCCAAGTCGAGCTGCTGCAGGCGGCCTGGCAAGCGGCTGCCGAGCAACTGGCCCCGCCTCTGGAGCGGGGAGAAGATGTGGCCTTTGTCTGCGAAGGGGATGTGGGCCTCTACAGCACCTTTGCCTACCTGTCCCAAGCCCTGCGGCAGCGGATCCCCGACTTGCCCATCCAGGCCATACCGGGGGTGTGCTCTCCTCTTGCCGCCGCTGCCGCTCTGGGATCCCCTTTGGCGCTCGGCTCCGAGAAATTGGCGATTTTGCCTGCTCTTTTTGCCCTGACGGAGCTGGAGAAGGCCTGCACCTGGGCCGACGTGGTTGTGCTGATGAAAGTGGCCCCCGTCTATCCTCAGGTTTGGCAGTGGCTAGCGGCAAGAGGTTGGCTACAGCAGGCCAGCTTGGTGGTTTGGGCCGGTTGGCCCCAGCAAGCTCTCTTCCCCACCCTAGAAGGATTGGCCGACTATCGCCCCCCCTACTTTTCCCTGCTGATCCTGCGCTCTCGGCCCCGGAATTGAAGTTCTCCCCGACACCCGCCTGAAGGGGGAGGCCCACCGAGGCCGGGTCGAGTGGTCTCGGTCAAATCCTCGGCTGAGCTGGGGATCCAGCCCCCCTGCTTTCTGGAAAGTTTCTAAAAAGTAGACCTTTCTTCTGGAAAAGGGCAGAGGATCCGACTGCAAGATCTACTGGAGACCTATGTTGAAGAAATATGGGAAGAACGATTAAAGAAATGACCTAGACTGTTAAGAACAGTTGCCAGCCATTGTAGAGGGATTTGACCCAAGCTAGATTAGAAATGTAGTGATTCAAGCAAGGAGGATAATATCTCAGCTTCATCTCAAAGGCGAGACACCAGCCTGCAATCTGCCCAAGCTCAAAGCTTCCTGTCGGTCAACGTTTTGATCCAATCTCGTGCAAACTTCCGATCCGTTGCGCCGGCAGGTTTCTATAGCAAGCGGTTGTCTTGCCCAGAGGAGCACCTGGCACCTACGACAGGTTTTCTTCCGAAGAAGGGACATGGGAGCTAAATCAAATAGCGGTCGGGTCTGTTGAGGTCAGCCGCTGCAACGATAAGGGGTCGTTTACCTCTGGTGAGATGGCAAGATGGCGAGCGGTCTTACCCGTTTAAGGGATGCCGGCCTGCTATTTCGAGTCTCCGTTTAGGATCAAGGAAGAGGTGGAAAACCGATGCTCGGTCGGGTTCAGGTGCTCCCCCCTGCAGACTCTGGCGAATCAGGACTCTGCTCAGTAGAGCAAGGGCTGCGGGCTTTAGCAATTTTGGGTTCGCCCAGTTCATAGTTTCACGCTCGCTTGGAGGAGGTTTTTATGCTTGCCTTTCTCTCGAAAATTGCTAGAGCAGTTATCCGCGTGTTCACGCCTGCCAAGTCTGATCTGGTTGAAGTAGGTTACCAGCCCATTACCGATGATGTCTATCGCGCCAAAGGCTCAGCTCGCTATGCTGGGGAGCTGTAGGGCACAGTGCGAGAGCGGGTCAGGTTTTGGCACTTCAACCCTCGGGAGCAGAGCTTCAAAAGTTGGTTCGTCAGGTGGCTGTTCTACTCTCCCCGTCAATTGAGCAGAGGGGGGTGAGCTCAGAACAATCGCTCAGAACAATCGAATAAGTGAAGAGACAGCTAAGTTTGGATGCAGGTGACGTGCATGGGGGTGGGTGGTTTCCCCTCCACTCAAGTTTTGTCGGTTCAGTGGCGGTGCCGGTGGGGTTGCCGCCACTTCTTGTTGGCTGCGAGCTGCTTGCCGCTTCTCTGCGAAAATAGCAAGGACGCTTGCAACAGATGCTTGAACGCCCTGTTTTCCTCTGTGTTGCCCTCCCTCGTGGTCTATCCCGTCACGCTAGGTGATTTGGAGCCCGTGGCGGAGGTTCTCGCCCAGGTCTTTTACCCGCCCTTGGGTCTGCAGCGCTGGCTCCACCCGATTCACAAGTTGGGCATCCGCGAGGATTTGCGCCTCAAGCTGGCGGCCAGGGATCCGCACTACTGCTGCCTGGCGGCTGCGGTGGGATGCGAGGTGGTGGCCACTGCCGAGATCTCCTTGCGGGCGATGGCCCATGGGAAGTATCCCTATCTGGCCAACTTGGCGGTGTTGCCCCCTTGGCGGCGGCGCGGGATCGCGCGGCAGCTTTTGCTCAGCGCCGAAGGAGTGGTGCAAGGTTGGGGCTATCACCAGTTGTATCTGCACGTGGTGGAAGACAATCTGGCCGCCCGGCAGCTCTACGCCCAACTGCGCTACACTCCCATCCAGCGCACCTCTCAACTTTGGCATTGGCTGGGGATCCCACCCCAGCTTTTGCTCTGCAAGTGGCTGCCGTGAAGTTATGTAAACTAGAGCTAGAAAGCTGGAGAGGTGTTGCAGTGGTTATCGAGGAAGGGGGCAGGAGCTGGCGCTGGTTGGGCCTTGTGGGGTTGTTTACGGCTTTGCTGGTGAGCTGGGCAGGGGTTCAGCCCGCTTTGGCCCAGTGGGGCACCACCCCCCTGCCGCAGATCGGGGCGCCGGCGCCGGAATTTGAGCTGCCGGATCAGTCGGGCCAGGTGCGGCGGCTGGCGGATTTTCGCGGCAAGTGGGTGGTGCTCTACTTCTATCCCCGCGACTTCACTGCCGGGTGTACCATCGAGGCGCGCCGCTTCCAGCAGGATCTGCCCAAGTTTCGGACGCTGGGAGCGGAGATTGTGGGCGTGAGCGCCGACTCGGTGGACTCGCACCGACGGTTTTGCTCGGCAGAGGGGCTGCAATTTCCTCTGCTTTCGGATCCTGAGGGCACGGTTAGCCGCGCCTACGGCTCCTGGACGGGGGAGATGGCCCTGCGCAACACTTTTTTGATCGATCCTGAGGGGATCCTGCGGGCCATCGACCCGATTGTCAACCCCTCTCGGCACAGTGCCGAGGTCTTGGCCCAACTGCAAGAGCTCGCCCAGGCTGGCTAGTCCTGGGGGCCAAAGGTCTGCTCGAACTCCTGCAGCAGCTCGTCGATCTCCTCCAAGGCTTGATTGACATCGACCCGCAAGCTGCCCAGGTCTGGCTTTTCCAAAAGCTTGACCAAGGTGGGCCGGCGCTCGCGAATGCGCTTGATGCGCTCTTTGAAGGCGGCAATTGCAGCTGTGTCCATGGCTAGAGAGATTATTTCAACTCCTCCAGACTATCGCTTTCCCACCCGGATTGTCGCCCACCGCGGGGATCACACCCACGCCGAGGAGAATACCCTGGCCGCTTTTGCGGCGGCCATCGAAGGCGGGGCCGACGGGATCGAGCTGGACGTGCGCCGCAGCCGCGACGGGATCCCGCTGGTTTTTCACGATGCCGAGCTGGAGGGGCAGCCGCTGGCGGCGCTCACTTGGGCGGAGATCCGCGCCCGCAAGCCCACGATCCCCAGCTTGGAAGAAGCGCTGCTCCACGTCAGGGGCAGGATTGCCCTCGATATCGAGCTGAAAGAGGCGGGCTACGAAGAACAGATCCTCGCCCTCATCGGCAAGCTCTTGACCCCTGCAGAGTGTGTGATCACCTCTTTTTTGCCCCAGGTGGCGCAACGGGTGAAAGCCCTTCTGGGAGGGGCTGCCCCCCAGGTTGGCCTGTTGGTGGAGGCGCAGCCGGAGGGAGAGAAGGGATCCCTCTTGACCTACTGCCGCGAGGTGGGAGCGGATTTTCTCGCCCCCCATTACTCTTGGCTGGACCTGCCGTTTTTGGCGGCGGCGGCCCAAGCCAGGATCCCGCTCTACGTCTGGACGGTCAACGATCCGGAGATCATGGCCTTCTGTTTGCGCCCGTCTGGGGAGGAGCCGCCGGTGCGGGGGCTGATCACCGACCACCCTCAGTTGGCGCTGCAAATTCGCCGCCAGCTCTGGCTGGCCGCAGAAGACTAAACCATGGGCACAAATTGCACTGGGAAGGCCCCCTTTTGCACCACCCCCTCCGGGGTTTTGTGGAGGATCAGCAAGGATTGGAATCCCTGGCTTTCGCCCACCGGCACCACCAGGGTACCTCCCACCGCCAGTTGATCCAGCAGCAGCGTCGGCAGGGTTGGGGGGGCTGCCGTCACCACGATGGCGTCGTAGGGGGCGTGTTCCGGCCAACCCTGATAGCCATCTCCCTGGCGCACCTCCACGTTGCGGTAGCCCAAGGAGGCCAGGGTTTGCTGAGCGCGGGCGGCCAAGGGAGCCAGCCGCTCCAGGCTATATACTTGCCGGGCCAGCTCGGCCAAAATGGCCGCCTGATAGCCGGATCCGGTGCCGATTTCCAGCACCACCGACTCAGGGGTGAGGCGGGCCGCCTCAGTCATAAAGGCGACAATATAGGGCTGAGAAATCGTCTGGCCGTAGCCAATGGGCAGCGGGCAATCCCTGTAGGCGCGCTCCCGCAGCTCCGGGGGAACGAAAAGGTGGCGCGGCACCTTGCGCATTGCCTCCAGCACCCGGGGATCGCGGATCCCTCGCTGCAAGATCTGCTCCCTCACCATCCGCTCCCGTTGGCCAGCCCAGGGATCCATGCCACTATCGCCGGCACAGGACTGAGGAGCGCCCAACTCGGCAGCCGGGATCCCAGCCAAGGAGTCAGAAGTCCTCTTAAAAAGAGACGAGAACAACTTTACCATTGGCGCACAACCTCCAAAGCTAACAGCTTGCCGGGATTTTCCGGGAACGCTGCGCCGTCACTTGGGATCCCTCAACTCGATCCTGGCCTACTTTCCAAAAGACTTCCAGCTTTAATCAGGCTTTTTCCCCTACCCCTTCCCGCAAGGGGATGGAAACTCCTCTTGTGCACGACTTAGCCGCAAGGATCTACCGGCTACAGCTAGCCCTTAGCAAGGTGGGGCCGTGGGGTGGTTTAGCGGTGTCTGTCAAACCAGCGCATCAGCATCGCCGCTAGGCGCTCAGGGTTGTGACGCACCAAGCCGGTCTCAGGATCCTCTTGCATGACGTTGGCCAGAACTGCCCGGCAACCTAGGTAGGCCAGCTTATCCGGATCCAGCACCACAAACTCAGAGCCATTGCGGCGGTAATGCTCCAAGGCGCGGAGAGAAGGGGGCTCCCGCTGTACCAGGACACCATCGAACAAGCGCACGCCCGCCACCCGATCCAGGGCCATGACGTGATCCCCAACGGTGTAGCCGTCGGTTTCCCCTGGCTCGGTCATAATGTTGCACACGTAGATGTGGGGCGCCATGTTCTTGGCCAGAGCTTCCACAATCTCCGGGATCAACAGGTTAGGGATGATGCTGGTGTAGAGGCTACCCGGCCCCAGCACCACAAACTCTGCCGCCTCGATGGCCTCGATCGCCTCGGGCAAGGCAGGAGGGTTGGGCGGGTCGCAGCCAATGCGGCAAATGCGCCCCCTGGCTTTAGCGATGTTGGACTCGCCCACCACGCGGCGGCCATCGCTCAACTCCGCCCAGAGGGTGACGTCCGCCAGGGTGGCCGGCAGCACCCGTCCCTGAATGGCCAAGACCTGCGAGGTGGCGGTGATGGCCCGAATCAGGTCGCCCCCGGTTACGGCGGTGAGGGCGGTGATGAACAGGTTGCCGAAGCTGTGCCCGCTCAGACCTTCCCCAGCCTGGAAGCGGTATTGAAACAGCTCCGTGAGCAGCTTTTCTTCGTTGGCCAAGGCGGTGAGACAGTTGCGGATATCTCCAGGGGGCAACACGCCGATCTCCCGCCGCAAGCGCCCTGAGGAGCCGCCGTCATCGGCCACGGTGACAATGGCGGTGATGTTGGAGCTGTAGTGCTTCAACCCCCGCAGCAGGTTGGAAAGGCCGGTGCCGCCCCCCAGAACCACGATGCGAGGGCCACGACTCAGACGTCGCCGCGACAGGAGCTTATCCACCAGCGCCTCGTCTCCTTCTGGGATCAGCACATCTTCGATGGAGCGCATGGCGCTGCGAAAGCCCAGCACCACCATCACCAAGCCGATCCCGGTCACCAAGGGGCCGCTGATGTTGTTGGGGATCCAGGTGGTGATCAGGCGCAGGGTGATGTCGATTAATCGCTTGAGGCGAAAGATGGGGGTCAGCTCTGTCCAGATGGCGATGCCCAGCACCATCAGCAGCACGCCCCCCACGGCTAGGGTGAGCCAGCGCTTGACCGCCAGACCAGGGAAGAGCCATTTCCAGCCATTTCCCGGCCAAGTGGCCTGGCGACGGCGAGGCCCCCACACAGTGGACTTGTTGCTGGGCGCGGGCTTAGTCATGGGGAGGTGCAGGAACGCCGGCCAAAGGGATCCTAACCTGTTGCTGTTCTACGCCAGCGGCAGGGGGTGGCGGGCCAAAGCGGGCCTCCAGCTCCCGCTGCGAATCCAGCAAATGGCGGTGCTGCACCTGGATGTTCAGGGCAGGCAGGGCAGGGTTGTCGGTGGGGACAGCCCAGGGCCGCAGATCTTCAGCCAGGCGCTCCACCAGAGCCACAGAGCGGTGTTGCCCGCCGGTGCAGCCGATGGCCACGGTCAGGTGAGGCCGTCGTTCTGCTCGGTAGTGGGGCCAGAACGCCTGCACCAGAGAAAAGATCTGCCGGTAGGTGGATTGGGTAACTGGATCCGCAAAGAGGAACTCCTGCAGAGGCGGATCCTGGCCGGTCAAGTGGCGCAGATGGGGCTGAAAGAAGGGATTGGGCAAAAAGCGCACGTCGAACAGCAAGTTGGCATCGGGGGGGGCACCGTACTTGAAGCCGAAGCTGACCAGCCTCAGGTTGAGCGGCTGTGGGATCCCGTGGACCAGGGCTTGTAATTGCTGCCGCAGTTGCTGGCTGTTCAGCTCAGACGTATCCAGGAGGTGGGTGCAGCGCTCCCGCACGGGGGCCAGATCGCGCACTTCCTGCTCAATGGCCTCCAACAGGCCAAGGCCAGGGCGGTGAGGGTGGGGGCGGCGGTGGGCGCTGAGACGGTTGAGCAATACCAGGGGACGAGCCTCCAGAAAGAGGAAAGGGATCCCTTGCGCTTGCCGCCAGCGGTCAAAGGCAAGGAACTGCTCCCGATATTCCGGGGTGTGGAGGTTTAGGCTCACCGCTAGAGCAGGGTGGCGAGGCCGGATTGCCTCGATTAAATAAACGGCCTGGTCAGGCGGGATCCCTTCCAAGCCGGTGTAGCCCAGTTGTTCCAATTGCTGGATGGCCAGGGTTTTCCCGGATCCCGTCAGCCCGGCAATAACGAGAACAGGCGAGGTCGCGGCGGTCGGTCTAGTCGCTTGATCGTCCATGCAGCCTATTCTAGGGCGAGGGGGAGCCGAAAAACCGGATGCCAGGCGCTCAAGTCTGGGAGGCTGTTGCGGCTTCTCTGTCCGTTTTCTCCGCCGGCCCCGGGAGGGGGGCGCTGGGGCAGAGATCGGCCAGAAAACACTGTTCGCAAAGGGGCTTGCGGGCGGTGCAAATGGCCCGCCCATGCTCGATCAGGCGAATGGACCAATTTTCCCAGTCGGCTTGCGGCAACAACTGCATCAGATCCCGCTCGATGCGCACGGGATCCTCGTGCTCGGTGAGGCCGAGGCGACGGCTGAGGCGCTTGACGTGGGTATCGACAGTCACGCCAGCGTTGATGCCAAAGGCATGGGCCAGGACCACATTGGCCGTCTTGCGGGCCACCCCCGGCAGAGTGAGCAGCTCCGGCATGGTGCGGGGCACCTGGCCGCCGAAGTCCGTCACGATCTTGCGGCAGGCCTCTTGGATGTGTTTAGCCTTGTTGCGGTAGAAGCCGGTGGGACGGATCAGGGCCTCGATCTCCTCCCGCGGCGCCGCCGCCAGCGCCTGGGCATCGGGAAAGCGGCGAAACAGCTCCGGCGTAACTTGGTTGACTCGCTCGTCGGTGCACTGTGCAGACAAAATGGTGGCCACCAGCAGTTGCAGCGGCGTTTCGTAGTGGAGGGCACAGGTAGAGTTGGGGTAATGGCGCTTCAGCCGGATCAGGATCTCCAAAGCCCGCTGGCGCAAAGCCCGCTTGCCGCTCATCTGCAACTAGCCCGACCCGGTGACGATGGCAAGGGTGTCCTTGAAGATCAGCACTACCCCCAGCCCCAGCAGCAGCACCAAGCCCGTCTGCATCACCCGTTCCTCCAGTTCTTTGGGCAGCCGCTTGCCGCGGATCGCTTCCAAGATCAAAAAGGCGATGTGTCCCCCATCCAAGGCGGGCAGGGGCAACAGGTTGAGAATAGCCAGGTTGATGCTGATCAAGGCGGTGAAATTAAACAAGCTGGCAGCATCGTCCCGCGCCAGATCCGCGCCGAGCTTGACAATCCCCACCGGGCCGGATACCTGGGTGGCGGTGTTTTGGAAGTTCTGCAGGAGCTGCTGCAGGCCACTGAGGTTCATCATCACCAAGCGCTGGTAGGCGTTCCCGGCTTCGGCAAAGATCTCTGCCGGGCTCTGAGCCGGGCGCAGTGTCACCTCTTGGTTGGGGGCCAGGTTGACCCCAATGGCCACCACCTCTCCCCGCATCTCGGGAGTCACCGTGATCTCCAGAATGGGATCCCCCTCCCCTCGCTGCACCTGCAGGGGGACGGGCCGGTTTTGGCTGCGGCGGATCAACGCCTGAAAATCATTGAGAGCTGCCAAGGCCGAGGCCTCGTCGGCAACCGTGCTGTAATCGTGGTCGGCTGCCCGCAACACCACATCTTCCGCCTGCAAGCCGGCCCGCTCCGCCGGGCTATCCGGCATCACCTGGGCGATGAGAATGCCGGGATGGATGCGCGTCACCGATGGGATCCCCAGCGTGGCAAACATCAGCACCAGCACCAGATAGGCGAAGGCCAGGTTGGCCATCACCCCCGCGCTCATCACCACCAGGCGATCCGCGACAGGGCGATTCTTCAGCAGATCCGGGTCGTCGGGCGGGTAGGGAGAGCGCTCGTCATCGTCGGGAAAGCCCACGTAGCCCCCCAACGGCAGGGCGCGAATGGCGTACTCCGTCTCCTTGCCCTGGTAGCGCCACAGCACCGGGCCAAATCCCAGCGAAAAGCGGTTGACGTGGATCCCTTGGAGTTTGGCTGCGGCGAAGTGTCCCGCCTCATGCACCAGGATCAGCAGGGCGAGAATGGCGATGGAGAGGAGAACGGGCATGGGCTGGCTTGAAGGAGAGAAGGAAAAAAAGAGCAAGAGGCAGAGAGCCACAGCGGCGGCTGCACCTGCCGCCTTAAGGAACCAAGATAACAGACCAGAAGCGGCAGAGCCCTCAGAACACTTGTTCTACTTCCAGGATGTCGGGAATGCTCTCCCGCAACTTGCGCTCGATGCCCATTTTTAAGGTCAGGGTGGAGCTGGGGCAGGCGCCACAGGCCCCCTGTAGGCGCAGCTTCACCACCGGGCCGTCGATTTCCACCAGCTCTACGTTGCCGCCATCGGCTTGCAGGTAGGGGCGCAGCTCGTTGAGGACTTTTTCCACATTTTCGGCCGTTAGTTCCAGTGCTTGTGCCATAGTTGCTTCCAGCTCTGCTGAGACCTTGCCTGGGATGTCGAGATGTTGATTGTAGCGATTTCTCGCCAGACCCCTCAAGCCAGGGAGGGATCGCCCTTCTTCAGCATAGTCTCCTTCTTTCGGGGTGGGGGATGAGATCCCTCTCTTCAGCCAGAAGACTAGAATAGGACTCAGATTTGCCTGTTGCGAGCAGCAGACCCAAGCCTATTCTGAGCAGGGGCGCTTTCTTCGCCATGTTAGATGTCTTACTGATTGTGATCTTCATGTTGGCCGGGGCGGGTCTTGGATTCTACGGCCTGGATCTGCTCCCTCCTGCCGCCATTCAGGGGGCCAATGTGGAGGGGGCGCGCGTGGTTACCAGCGGCTTTGGTGTCCTAGCGGGTTTGGCTTTTGGATCCTTGGTGCGCTGGGGCTACCGCCGCTTCGAGGCCAATGTACGCTCGCTGCCGCCGGATGTGTTGATCAGCCGCTCGGTGGGGTTGGTGATCGGCCTGGTGATTGCCAACTTGGCCATGGCTCCTGTCTATTTGTTGCCCCTGCCTCAGCAGCTCAATAGCTTTATCGAGCCGCTGGCCTCCGTCTTTTTTAGCTTGTCCTTTGCCTACTTGGGGGTGAGTTTGGCCGATACCCATGGCCCTGCGCTCTTGCGCCTGTTCAACCCCAACTACGCCCTGCAGGCGGCCGCAGAGGGCAGTGTGGTGGCGGCCAGCCCCAAGGTTTTGGACACCAGCTCCATCATCGACGGGCGCGTGGCCCAGTTGATCGAGACAGGCTTTTTGGAGGGAACGCTGGTGATCCCTCGCTTTGTTATCGCGGAGCTGCAAACCATCGCCGACAAAGCCGATCCGCAAAAACGGGAGCGAGGCCGCAGAGGGTTGGATACGCTGCAAGCCCTGCGCCAGGCCTATCCCGACCGCTTTGTGATTCACGAAGCCAACTACCCGGATCTGGCCACCGTGGACGAGAAGCTGGTGCGCCTGGCCCAGAATGTGGGGGGAACGCTGGTGACCACCGATTACAACCTGAAGAAGGTGGCCACACTGCAGGGGATCAAGGTGCTCAACGTGAACGAGCTGGCCGAAGCCTTGCGGCCCATCTACATTGCCGGCGACAGCTTCGATATCAAGATCACCCGCGAAGGGAAGGAGCCGGGCCAGGGGGTTGGCTATCTGGAGGATGGCACGATGGTGGTGGTGGAAGAGGGACAGCGCTCTCTGGGCAAGACTCGCTCGGTTGTGGTGACCAGCGCCATTCAAACCTCGGCGGGCCGGATGCTCTTCGCCCGCCTCAACAAGGACTCCAGCCCAGCTTCCTCTGCGAAAACCTGAGGCTTCAGGCCGAAGAGCTTTGTTTTCCCGACGCAATGATGGCCTCTCCCCCAATGGGCGTCCTCCAACCGGATCTGATTTTCTACACCCAGGATCGCCAGCAGCGTTTCTGGAGTTTTTATTGGGAGGGTGCTGAGAACTACGCCATCTACCCGCAGCAGATCCTGAGCGGACAGCAAAGCTGGGAGGTGGCCAATGCGGAGGAGTACGAAGCCAAGCTCAGGCAGGTGTTTGCGAGCGGGGATCCCTTGCAGCATCAGTGTCAGGTGATTTCTCCCCGCTACAAGTTGCACTTGCATCTTTGCCTCAACCCGGTGCGGGACATGGAGGGGGAGGTGGTGGCCGTGTCGGTAGTGGGCAAGGTGTTGGGGGCGACGCCTTTCAACTTGGCCGGCGGAGCCGGCAGCCCCCCTGCCCAGCGCCATCCCCTCCTGACCGAGCCGGTGCCGGGGATCACGGCGCAGTTGCTGCGCAACATCGGCCACTCCCTCGGCATCCGCGAGCTGTGCCAGCAGACGGTGGAGCAGTTGGGCCAGTTGTTCGGGGCGGATCGCTGCCTGCTGGCCCTCTACGAAATGGGGCAGGACTCCCTCACAGTCAATGCTGAGTACCGCCGCAACCCGGGGGATCCCTCGCTGTTGAACCAGACCTTGCGTCTGGCGGATCACCCGCCTCTGCTGCAAGCCCTTCGTCAAGAAGAGCCGGTGGTGATGGGACGCCATCTGGCCATCGCCATGTCTTACCGGGGCTATGCCAACAGCCTGCTCTGGCTGGAAGTGTTGCCCCCCAACGAAGCCCCCCTCTGGCAGGCCGGCCACCTTCAGGTGCTGCAGAGCATCGCCACCTACCTGGGCACCGCCATTGCCCACGCCATTTTGCTGGATCAAAGTCGCCAACTGGCCACTCGCCTGCAGTTGGCCAACCAGACACTGCGCCAGAAAAACAAAGAGCTGGAGCAGGCCCGCGCCCAAGCAGAATCGGCCAACCAACTGAAAAGTCAATTCTTGGCCAATACTTCCCATGAGCTGCGCACCCCTCTCAACGGGATCATCGGCTTTATTAGGCTGGTGCTGGACGGGATGGCCGAAAGCCGAGAAGAGGAGCTGGACTTTTTGCAGGAGGCCTACCGCTCGGCCCTGCACCTGTTGGCCTTGATCAACGACGTGCTGGACATCGCCAAGATCGAGGCGGGCAAAATGCAGTTGCAGTTTGAGCCCTGCGACCTGCGCGCCTTGTTCAAGGATGTGGAGGCCAAAACCGGCCTGCAGGCCAAACAGAAGGGATTGCAACTTAGCTTCCACCTGCCCCCCACGCCGGATCGGATTTGGCTGTACGGAGATTACCAACGCCTGCTGCAGGTGATGCTCAATCTGGTGGGCAATGCCATCAAGTTCACCCCCAAAGGCTCGGTGACGGTACGAGCCGACCTCCTTCCCGGCGACCCGGGGATGGCCCGCATCCGCGTCATCGATACCGGGATCGGCGTGTCGCTGGAAAAGCAGCAGAAGCTGTTTCAGGCCTTCACCCAGGTGGATGGCTCCACCACCCGCCAGTACGGCGGCACCGGCTTGGGCCTAGCCATCAGCCAACGGCTGGTGGAGGCAATGGGGGGAGAGATCAACTTCTATAGCCTGGGCGAAGGGCTGGGATCCACCGTCACTTTTACCGTGCCCCTCTACCGCCAGCCGCTCCCAGGGGGGGAGGCGAGCCCAGCTCAAGAAGGCCCCCCAGAGGCTACGAATCCCAACCTAATGCCCTATCCGGCCCAGTGCTGATCCACCGATGCCCTATCCCCGCAAACGGTTTGGCCAGCATTGGCTTAAGGATCCCGCGGTTCATGAGGCGATTGTGCGGGCCGCCCAGTTGCCGCCTCCTCAGAGGGATCCTGCGTGGGTTCTGGAGATCGGCCCCGGCACCGGGCAGTTGACGCAGCGGTTGCTGGCCCAGGGCGTACATGTGGTGGCGGTAGAGATCGATCGGGATCTGTGTCGGCTGCTGCAAAAGCGCTTCGCCGACCAACCCCGCTTTCACTTGGTGGAAGGAGATTTTCTTCGCCTGCCGCTGCCGCCTCAGCCCCGCCTGCTGGTGGCCAATATCCCCTATAACCTCACTGGCCCAATTTTGGAGAAAGTGTTGGGATCCCCGGCCCAGCCGGTGAGGCAGTTTGAGCGCATCGTCTTGATGGTGCAAAAAGAGCTGGCCGAGCGCCTGCAGGCCGGCCCTGGCAGCAAAGCCTACGGCGCTCTGAGTGTACGGGTGCGCTACTTGGCCGAGTGCGAGCTCATCTGCCGCGTGCCCCCCAGCGCCTTCCGGCCTCCTCCCCAAGTGGAATCGGCAGTGGTTCGCCTCACTCCCCGCCCCGCCCCCACCCCCGCCCGCGATCCCCGCTGGTTCTCCCAACTGGTTTGCCAGGGCTTCTCCGCCCGCCGCAAGCAACTTGTCAATGCTCTGGGAGGCCTCGTGGATCGCCAGACCGTGGCCGCCGCTCTGGCTCAGCTCCGCCTCAGCCCCACGGCCCGTGCCGAAGAGCTGGATCTGCCCGATTGGCTGGCCCTGAGCGATCTGCTGCTGGAGCAGACACCTAGGATGGCTGCCGTTTCCGGCGAGGGAAAACCGCGGTAGGGTGAGAGGAAGTCCTCAAGGGTTTTTCACCAGACCCCAAAACAACCTATGCTCAACAACCAAGGCAGACAGATCCTTGTAACTGGCGGTACCGGTGGGCTCGGGTTGGGAGTAACCCCCGTGCTCCTGGACACAGGGGCAGAGTTGACCTTGACCTACCGCCAAGAGGAGGAGTTGGCTGTTTTGCGGCAGCGCCTGCCGGCCAATAGCCTGGATCAGGTGCGCTTTGTGCAGGTGGATTTGCTGAACGAAGCCGCTGTGGCACGGCTCATCGACGATCTGCCCCGCGTCGATGGTTTGGTGCACCTGGTGGGCGGCTTTGCCATGGGCCCCACTCACGAGTACAGCCTAGAAGATTGGCGGCGCGATTTTGACCTCAACCTCACCACCACCTTCCTGGCCTGTAAGCACAGCCTGCGCAAGATGTGGCAACAGGGTTATGGACGGATCGTGACGGTGGCCTCCCGAGGGGCGGTAGAGCCGGGATCCCAACTGGCCGCCTACTGTGCTTCCAAAGCGGGGGTGGTGGCCCTGACCCGCACCATTGCCGCCGAAACCAAAGGCACCGACATCACCGCCAACGTCATCCTGCCCAGCATCATCGACACGCCGGCCAACCGGGCTGCCATGGGCTCCGAGCAGGCGGAGCTGTGGGTAAAGCCCGAGTCGATCGGGCAGGTGATCGCCTTTTTGGTCTCGGAAGCGGCGCGGGATCTGAGAGGGGCGGCGATCCCGGTGTACGGCAATGTCTGAGCTGCTTGGTTGACCGCGCCCCCAGACGGCCTTCATGATACGAGGGTAGAGGCTTATTTTCGTGCCGTTTTCCTATGCTGAAGCGATGGTTCTTGGGGGGCTGGCGTCAGCAAATTGGCCGCATTGAGGTAACAGGGGTGATCGATGGCAGAACCCGAGAGCGGGTTCTCAAAGCCTTGCAAGAGGTGGAAGAAAGACAGATCCCTGCCGTGGTGTTGCGCATCGACAGCCCCGGTGGGACAGTGGCAGACTCCCAGGAAATCTACAATGCCCTCTCGCGTCTGCGGGAACGCAAGGGCACGCGCATTGTGGCCAGCTTTGGCAACATCGCTGCCTCTGGAGGGGTTTACATTGCCATGGGAGCCGAGAAAATTGTCAGCAACCCCGGCACCATCACCGGCAGCATCGGCGTCATTATCCGCGGCAACAATCTCGAACGGCTGCTGGACAAGATAGGGATTTCCTTTAAGGTCATCAAGTCCGGCCCCTACAAGGATATCCTTTCCTTTGACCGCGAGCTGACCCCAGAAGAGCGCAACATCCTCCAAGAGTTGATCGACATCACCTACGGCCAATTTGTGCAAACCGTTGCTGCCGCTCGCCGGCTAAGCGTGAATGTGGTCAAAACCTTTGCCGATGGCCGCATTTTCAGCGGCGAACAAGCTCTGCACCTGGGCGTGGTGGATCGCCTGGGCACAGAAGAGGATGCCCGCCTCTGGGCCGCGGAGCTGTCAGGGTTGCCGCCCGATGCGAAGTTCTGCGATCTGCTCCCACGGCGCAGGGGTTGGGCCCGCTTGCTACCGGCGGCAGAGGCATTGGCGCGTCTGCAATTTGAGGTAAGCACCTCAGGCCTGCCCCTGTGGCTCTACACCGGTTCTTGAGAGACGGCCTCCACAACTGTGAGGATTGGTTCTCCCGCCCCCAACCCTTATGCCGGCATAAGAGAGCAGTTGGGAAGCAAAGCCAGAAGCCGCTTTGCCACCTGCTCCTGGCCGGGGGCTTGCGGCGGTGCGTCTGGCTGGCCGGAGTTACTCCTCTATTTGCCAGGGATCCTGCGCCAACTCCTCGTCGAAGATGCGGGGGGGACGCACCGCCATCAGCACTTGGCCCAGCAGGGGAGAGGGGGGCGAATCCTCTATCCACTCCACCGCCACAGCTCCCCCTCGATCCACCAGGAAAACCCCTGCCCTCCCTTCCCAGGTGCGAACGGCGCGATCCGCCACCAGCAAAATCGGATCCTGTTCTTCTTCAGGGGCCACCGGCCAGCCCAACAGGGATCCCAGCAAACCATTGTCCACCTGCAGGGCGACTGGGTCGGCGGCCCTTTGAATGGCCGGCCAAGCGGGCAAGGCCATCCACGTCTGCCCAGCCACGCTGGTGACCCAACCAAAAAGGCCTTGAGGCTCAACGGCAGGGATCCGCTCCCAGGTGGCGGTAGAAAGAGGCAGGGATCCGGCCACCGGCAGCAGACGGGGCAGATCCTCTTCCGGGCGAAACACCGAAAGCCTGGGCAACGGCTTGCGCTGGGGTTGGGAGCCGGGAGCCAACGTCGACAAGAGCCGCTCAACCTGTTGGCGGGCTGTTTCGCTGTGGGCATACTGAAAGGCGCGGCCAATGGCCCGGGTTCGCTCCTGGAGATCGCGGGTTTCCTGGGCAGTTTTCCAGGCTTGGTAAGCCACTGCATCGCCGGGGTGATCCGTGAACCCTTCCGGGAGCTGCCGCAGTTGGGCATAGTTTTTCACAGCCCGGGCGATCTCGTGGGCCTCATCGGCACCCAGGTTGCGGCTGACAACCAGCTCCGCCACCCGGACGCGATCCTGAGGCGAGAGGATGCGCAACTCGTAGAGAATATCGCTGCCTTTGTGGGCAAAGTGCTCCAAAACGGCTGAGCTGGCTCCTGCTTTCGCCATTCCTTCGTAAACCTGGGCGGCGACAACGATCTGGTTTTGGTGGGCGGGCTCAAACCCGGTCGCCTCGAAGATGGCCTGGGGAGTCATTTTCTGTCGTTGCAAGCTTTGGCAGGCCTTTGCCCAATCCAGCCACCCCCCCTCTTTGCGCTGCAGCCGGCCCATCAACAGGCTGGGATCCTCCTCCGGGGCAGTGGGTTCCGGCAAATGCTGACTCATGGCCAGGCTTCCTCCGCAACGACAATAGCCCAAAATGAACGCATACAGAACCAACCCATCCAATACAGTAAACTACCCCATGGCTATAGCTTGCTTCCGCGAAGCGGTAGCCGGGGGCTTTGGGAAATCCTGTAGCCGGCAAGCCAGCCGCGGATCCCTGGGCTGGTTGATAAGGGCAGCCTCAAATAACATAGGCCTACGGCCCACTAACGCGGGGGGCAGCGTTGGAGCTCGCATCCCCTTCCCGCCCACGTGCAAGAGTGACCCCGCAACCGCTGGCCAACCTGCAAACACAAAAGGATAGCTCGGTAGCCTCGTACTTTAGGGCGGGGCGGAAAAGCCCGTAGGCAACTTGAGTTGCTCATAATGGTATCGTTGTTACCGAGGCGTGCCGTTCCCAGGCAAGCACCTCATCACGATGAAAAACTCGACCGGTGGCCAGCGTCTGGGAGATGCCAACGTCTCAGCCAACCTGCAAGGACTCTGCCCCCTGACGCGATCAGAAAAGTCAGCAGAACCTTGGGGCCTTGCCTCAAGGAACTGTCTAGCTAGAGGCGCTTTGGCAGCGCCTTTACGAGCCCGTTTGTGAACTACGTTAAGCATCCCCCGCCTTCCGGCGGAGGGAGTGTCAATTGCTCTCGGCGCTCTCTCGGCACTCGCCCTCCGTCACCTGAATTCGATGAAGTAGCCGCGCCTTTTCCCCTCCCCTGACCCCCCATCCAGATCCAAAGGGATCCCTCTCCCGCCATACCAGAAGATGAACTGGGGTGGGCAAAGCAAACTAGCTCATGCTGACCCGGCTGCGGTCATAGGTGAGACGGAAGGTGGGATGCACCTTTCCTTGGATGCGGTTCCAGAAGTTGCGCACATTGGCCTGCAGGCCAACCCGCTCCGTGCCACGCACCAACATGGCTTGCTGACGAACCCGAATCGCCCGTTGGTGGCCCATCATCAGGCGGCGAGCCAGCTCATCCAGAACGTGAGAACGGCCAGGAGCAGGTGCCTCGGCTGTCTGAACGGTTTGAGCCGGCGCTGCAGCAGCTTCGGAACGATAGGCCGCGCCCCGATAGAGCAGGTCAAGCTTGGTGGGCAAAACCACCGGCTTGCTCAGGTGGCGAAATCGCCAGTCCAGCCCCCGATAGCGACCCCCCACTTTGCCCGGAGAAACAGTCACCGTCGCCGGCGAGTGGGTGTAACCAACGCCACGGTAAGAGAGTTCCATGATCTTCGCCTCCAGATGAACGATTTCTTTCTACATTTTGTATTATAAGCTACGGTTTTGAGGTATTGCCACCAACTTTTAACGAAAATTTCCACTGATCCTCCCTTTGGCTGGCCAAGAACCCAGCCTGAATGAGGCGGGATCCCCTGCGGGAGCCGGTTTGCAGCGCTTTGGGTTGGGCCCAGCCTTCCACTCTGTCCGCAGGGCCGAAGAAAGCATTATCGTGGAAGAATCCTCAGGATTGGCTACAAAAGTTCATACTCCTGGTGGGGTGTCTCTGTGCAGGAAGACTTTCGCCTGATTCTGGACATCGTGACAGTGTTGGCGGCAGCGGCGGCGGGTGGTTTTCTGGCAGCGCTGCTGAGGCAGCCGGTGTTGCTTGGGTACCTGCTGGCAGGGATCCTGGTGGGACCAACGGGGCTGGGGTGGATCAAGGAGTTGGTGCAGGTGGAAACCCTGGCCCAGTTTGGGGTGACCTTTTTGCTGTTCAGCCTGGGAGTGGAGTTTTCCCTCAAAGAGTTGCGCCAGGTGCGGGGGATCGCCATTGGCGGCGGCGCTTTGCAGATCGGCCTGACCATCGCGATCACGGCGGCGCTGGCAGTGGCCAGCGGCTGGCTGACGCCGGTGCAGGGGATCTTCCTGGGGGCAGTGCTCTCTTTGTCTTCCACAGCGGTGGTGCTCAAAAGCCTCACCGAGACCAACCAGATGGGCACGCCCCAGGCTCACGCCATGCTGGGGATCTTGATTGTGCAGGATCTGGCGGTGGGGCTGATGCTAGCGGTGTTGCCGGCTTTGGATTGTCCTTTGCCGGAGCTGGCGGGATCCCTGGCCAAGGCGCTGGCGGAGATTGGCCTGGTGGGGCTGGGGGCGGTGGTGGGCGGGATGTGGCTGGTGCCCGCTTTCCTGCGCCTTTTGGCGCAGCAGGAGAGCAAGGAGGTGTTTTTGTTGGGGGTGATCAGCCTCTGCGTGGGGATTGCCCTGTTGACAGAGCGGCTGGGCATTTCCAGCGAGATCGGGGCCTTCCTGGCCGGGCTGATGATCTCAGAAGTGGAATACGCCGACCAGACCCTGGCCTATGTGGAGCCGCTGCGGGATGTGTTTGCCGCCCTCTTTTTTGCCGCCATCGGCATGCTCATCGATCCCAGCTTTATCGCTGCCCACCTGCCCTTAATCTTAGGGTTAGTGGGGCTGGTGATGGTGGGCAAGTTTTGCCTGGTGGCCCCTTTGGCCGGTCTGTTCGGCTACCCGCTCCCCTCAGCGGTGTTGGTGGGGCTGGGCCTCTCGCAGATCGGCGAGTTCTCCTTTGTCCTGGCCAGCGAAGGGCAAGCGCTGGGGCTGGTGTCGCGGCAACTGTATTTGCTCGTCGTCAGCACCACCGCCGTTACCCTGCTGGTCACTCCCCTTCTGCTCAGGGGCGCGCCGCGGCTGCTGGCAAAATTACAAGGGATCCCTTTCTTTGCCCGTTGGCTGGAAGCGAGCGAGCGGCCCCGCGCCCTGTCCCCCGACGCTCCCCAACAGGATCACGTGGTGGTGTGCGGCTATGGACAGGTGGGGCAGGACATCGTGCGCATCCTGGAAGCCCGTCGCCATCCCGTCTTGGTGATCGACCAGTCGGAACGGGTCATCCAACACCTGCGCTCCCGTGGGATCCCCTATCTCTACGGCAATGCCGCCAGCGCCCCGGTGCTGGAGAAAGCTGGCCTGCCCCGCGCCCGCGCCCTGGTGATTGCCCTGCCGGATCGCCTGAGCATGCGCCTTTGCCTGAAACGGGCGCTGGAACTGGCGCCCCACCTGGATGTGGTGGTGCGGGCCACCCATGAAGAGGACATCGAACAGCTCTATCAGTTGGGGGCCAGGGAAGTCGTCCACCCGGAATTTGAGGCCAGCCTGGGCTTGTGCAGCCATGTGCTGCTGAAGCTGGACGAGCCCCTGGAGGTCATCCAGCAGGAGATTCTGGCCATCCGCAGCAGCCACTACCGCGATTTGCGCCCTCCTTACCCCAGTTGTCTGATCCCCACCCCCGTGAGTTGGCCGGCGCAGCCCCCATCCCCGCCGCTCCTCGGCCATGCCAACGGCAGCCGCGACAGCGGCCCACCCGAGCCTGCGACCGCCTGGTGGGAGCACTGGCAGCGCCCTGTACAGCCGGAATGGGCAGGGATCTCGGGCTCGGCTGAGTAGATAGAGACAAAACCCCTCTCAGGGGAGCTAACCAGGATAGGGGATCCGCAGGAGCTGGTTGACCGGTGGGTGAGCCACCTGCACCTGTTTGCCGTCCGGCCACTGGATCTGGATGGCTTCTACTGCCGACTCGGATCCCAGGCCAAAATGGGCCACCGGCTCCATCTGGCAGAGGTAGCCGCTGCCGGCGTCGATGGGTCGGATCTGCGTGCGGGTAGAGGTAACCAGGCGTACCAAGGCGCCGCGGGCTGGGGATCCCTGGCGGGTGAGGGGCAGAACTCTCAGCCAGTTGTTGCCAGGGGCCAGCGGACGGTAGAAGCTCAGGGGCTGGGCGCCCGATTCTCCGTGGGCAACGAGCAGCTCTAGGCAACCGTCCCCATCCACATCCGCCACCGCCGCTCCCGTCCCCAGTCCCTGCGGCTCGACAGCATCTCCCATGTCGATAGCCTGCCAGCAGCCGGAGCGCCAGCCAAACAGCCGGTTGGGCTCGCCGATGTTGTTAAAAAACAGCTCTGGGTAACCGTCGTTGTCGAAGTCGGCAGCGATCACCGTGCGGATGCGGGAGGGCCTGGCCAGCTCGGGAGGGGCCACATTTTTGAAGACGCCGCTGGAAGTTTGGATCCAGAGGCGATGCGGCCCTTCCCAGTTGCCGTACACCAGATCCAACCGCCCGTCCCCATCCAGATCCACCGCTGCCACCCCCCGTCCGTGCTCGCCGGGATCCGCCAACCCCACCTCGGCGGCAATTTCCTCAAAGGTGCCATCCCCGCGGTTGCGAAACAAAAAGTTGGGCCCCTGCTCGTTGACGGCAAAAATGTCCATCCGCTGGGAAACCAGGGGCACGGCCACCAGCCCCCGCCCTCCCGTTACCCGGTTTACCCCCGCCTCTGGCGCCACATCGGCGATCATCTGGCCGGCGGACAGCTCGTAAAGGCGCATGGGGCCGCCATAGTTGGCCACGAAAAACCCGTACCGCCCCTGGCCAAAGCGATCCACGCAGGCCACCGAGCGACCTGCCGTCAAGTTGAGGGCATCTTGGTTGTGGGGCAGAGAGAACAGATCCACCCAACGGGATCCCTGCCAGTCGAAGAGGCGATCCCCAAAGCGCTTGCGCCCGCCGAAGGTATCAGTATTCAAGACGTAGAGTTCTTCTTGCCCGTCGCCGTCGAAGTCGCCGGCAGCCACCCCAATGGCCATCCGCCCTGCATCGGCCAGAGTATCGTCCACCAAATCCACCAGCGCCTGGCCGTTCCACTTCAAAACCCGATTCGGGCCGCGGAAGCCGCACACAAACAGCTCAAAAGCCCCGTCCCGATCCACATCGCAAATGGCAACTCCATAGGAAAAAGCAGGCGGGTTGAACTGGATGAGGGAGCTGCAATCTTGGAACATGGGGATCCCGTCGTAGGAGAGGCAGGAACTGGTGGGGCTCCAGACTCTAATGGTATGCTAGATCCTCGCTGTCGCTTCCCTTTCAACCATGCCACGCATCAAATCTGCCATCAAGCGCGTCAAGATTGCGGAGCGAAATCGCCTGCGCAACAAAGCTACCAAAGCCATGGTGCGCGCGCTGATGAAAAAAGTCATTTCTCTCTCCTCTGCTTACGCCGCCAACCCCCAACCGGAAACCCTGCAGGAGATTCAAGCGGCGATGAGCGCTGCCTTTAGCCGCATCGACAAAGCGGCCAAAACAGGGGTTCTCCACAAAAACACAGCCGCCCGTCGGAAGGCGCGTTTGTCTCGGATCGTGCAACGATCCCTGGCCGCCACAAGTGCCTCCTAAGACAGGGTCTTGGACGGGCAGGGCCCAAAGGTCTCTACTGCTGCCCCGGAAGCAAGCTTGAGCATTTGCTTACCGAGCTTTTGTTTGACACTCCCACCCAGGGGATTCTTACGCAGCCCAAAATGAACTCGTAAAGGCGCTGTCAAGACGCCCCCAGACAGTCTTTTGAGGCATAACCTCAAAGTTCTGCTTGCTTCGGATCTGTCTGGTTGCGCCGCTGTTGGTTGACACGCTTCTGGATCCCCCGCCCCCACACCCCCCGTATACGGGGGGATGGACCTACATACCTGCACAGCCAAGTTGCT